>DATKUV010000220.1:0-11963 GCA_035530415.1 Candidatus Nanoarchaeia archaeon
AACTCATCCTTTTCTGAAACGTGGATGAACTGTTTTTAAGTATTTTTTATTTCGCGGTTTTAAGCCTTGATGTAAGACATCCAATAATAGCTTCGTTGATATTATCTATTGCTTCATCCAATGTATCACCTTCTGAAAGACATCCTGGAAGGTCTGGACATTCAACTACATATATGCCTTCTTCATCAATTTCACAGATGATGTTAAATTTCATTGTATCATTCAAAAATTGTTTTTAAATACATATCAAACTATATGACTTCCTTTCTTGTCTTACGCCTTCAGGTAATTATTGAGTTTTCTTTCCACAACCCTCTTAACCTGCTTCTCCCGGCTCGAATCTATCTTAACAGGGGTCACCAGATAACAAAGAGAAGGCCTGAAGAGCTTATCCTGGAAAGTGGTCCAGATCTTGGTCATATCATCCAGGTTGAGAGTGGTAAGGGTCATACGAAGTTCCTCATTGTTTTCTGCCAGACTCCCCCTCAGGACCGAACCTTTAAGGAGGGAGTTATCATTAAGAACCTGCATCGCTTTTCCCAGTACACTATGTTCCTCCTTTGTCCTCTCAGTCTTATCCTGGATTCCAGTGGAGGGATGTGATGTCAGCATATAATAAAGATCAAAGGTTAATGGAGGATTTTTAAGCCCGGTGGACCCGATATTCATCATCTCCTGATTCTTCATATGGGCATTTTCGGTTATCTGGTATAAAAACAGGGACAATCGCACAGTATCGCTACCTTCGATATCCCCTGGCGAAATCAGCATTATTGAATCAGGATTGATGAGGTCTTTCATATTCTCCCTTAACAACTCTATTAAGGTCTCTCCAACGTCAGCTATTACTGCAAAATCCGCTATGATCATACCACCTGGATATTCATGTATTTATTTCACCAGTTCGTAATATTTTCCAAAGTCACCTGAAGTGCAGAGCTTTCCCATTTTCTGGAATTCACGTTTCGTGGCTTTAATTAGATGTTCAATTTTAACTATACTAGAATTGGAAGCAGCAAGGAAAGCAGCAGAAAGAGCAATGTTTTTAATATTTCCACCAGTTATTTTGAATTTCGACAGGAAAACGAAATCTATGTCACCTTCAATTGGCGTATCAAGCGGAAATATGTTTTTCCAAATTTGCTCCCTGGACTTCTCATCAGGGGGTGGGAACTCTATTGCGAAGTGTATCCGACGAAGAAATGCATCGTCAATATTATTTTTGAAGTTCGTTGCAAGGATCACTATACCCTCATGTTCTTCCATTTTCTGGAGCAGATAATTTACCTCAATATTTGCATAACGGTCGTGTGAGTCTCTGGTCTCGGTCCTTTTCCCGAAAAGGGCATCAGCTTCGTCGAAGAACAGGATAGCATTACTGGTTTCTGCTTCCCTGAAGATCTTCTGCAGATTTTTTTCTGTTTCACCAATATATTTACTGACCATACTGGATAGGTCAATTTTATAAATATCCAACCCGACTTCCCTTGCGATAATTTCAGCTGCCATGGTTTTACCAGTACCGGAAGTCCCGGAGAAAAATATATTAAGGCCCTTTCCCAGTGATAATTTCCTGTTGAATCCCCAATCAGAGTATACAGTTCCTCTGTATGTTACATGACTGCTTATCTCTTTCAATTGTTCTTTAACATCAGTCGGCAGGATAATTTCCTCCCAGGTATAACGGGGATCAATCTTTTTTGCCATGGAGGATAGGTTCTGGTTAGATTGGATTTTACAGCCCCGATAAAGGTCTGTAAGTGAAATTGCAAAATTATCATCACTCCTGAACTTTGCGATCTGGTCTGCTGTAAAAATGGCATCCTTTATCTGACCACCACTTAATTTAAATTTACTTGATATCTCACCCAGGTTTACATCACCTGACAGATCATATCCATCCAGGAATGCTTCCCATAGCATTTTTCGCTCATTTGCGTCAGGTAAAGGAAGTTTAAGACTTATGAAACCGTGATTGTTAAAAACACATGGCGGTTCCCATGATTGCTCACCTGAAAGAAATATCCAATTTGGAAATTGATCCATTTTTTTAATTACGCTTAATGGACTGACCTTGGAGCTGGTATCCTTGACCACTGCATCAAATCCTTCAAAATATATTGATGCCTTATGTAAAAGGGCTTCGCGAAGTACCAAATCCAACATTTCATACGACCCATCTTCCAGGAGAGCTTTAGAATCCACTATTAATAATGGCATATCAAACTCATTACTAACCATCTCAGCAACTGTTTTTTTTCCAGTTCCGTATGGACCGGCCAAAAAGAATATCTGATGGTTATTTGTTTGGAAATACCATTTTATTTTGTCAATTAATGCAATGGCATTTTCAGGTAAAATAAGATCCTTAATAGTTCTTTGTGAGTTTATAATCGTAGAAAAATTCTTAATTCTTGGATCGATCTCATCAAATTCCAGTAGAAAACTAATAATCCTTTCATCAACTTTTATAGATCTGGATAGAAGCGTAGAATGGTCGTCATTTCCATTATTGGAAAGATAGATCAAGTGATTCTCCAAAAGAGGGCTGCTTGGTGAAAAATTAATTCTGGCCTTGATCCTTTCTTCCACATTTTGACAGAGAAGCTTGATTACCAGATCAACAGTAGGCCGCTTTTTTGTTATATCATTCTGAAGATACGAGTATATCTGTTCATATGGCAATTTAAGTTCTGATACAAGACAGATCAAGAGGACATCGATTTCGAAGGAATTGAGATGAAAAATATCTGATAAAAGAGGTAATCGCAATGCTTGGCCATTTTTTATACATTCAATCTTTTTTATATTGATCTTATGGGTTAAGGTTTCAATTTCTTCAAGTTCTAAACCGGAAGGACTATTTATTTCTGATTCAAAAAGCGAGTTCTGGAGAATATGGTCTATTTCCTTTTCAGTAATAAATAAACCCTGGTAGTCACAAGATCCATCCTGGAGTTCTGCTTTGAGCTTCCTGATATATGATTGGATCAACATGTCTATCCGCTGGAATTCCATAAATAGATGTTCAAAATTGCTCTTATAGACATCATTTTCACTGGTAATTAAATCACCAGATTTTTTTAAGGATCCTGTAATTAATGTTTTCACCTCTTAAACCTCAGACTATTACACAATTTGTGGATTGTGCAGATTTTTCTGCTAACCAGTCCAGGTCTTAAAAAAAATAAGCGTTATTTCTGTTATTTTATAATGTCATAGATTTGATAACGCCTTTATTATAATCTCATGATCTGTTAATTTTCCTGAAGATTTTAATTGGTTAACTTCGATAAGGAATTTTCCAATTGATTTATTGTCGAAATCATGTTTTTTAGCATATTGCATAGCCAGAATTTTTAATTCTTTTCTTGAAGAATATTTTTTTGGTCTTTTACCATCAAAAAAATCAAATATACATCCACATTTTGTATGTCCTATTGTGACAGTGGAAGGATTTACTGAAGTTTTGATATAATCTTTGAAAATATCTCCTCGGATAAATTCACCACATTCACATAAAATCACTTAACCGCCCCTTTATAATCGATAGTTCCCACTGTTAAAAAGGAGTGGTCATTGCCCAATCGCTCAACCCCTGATAATAACTTACCTTACAACATGTGGAAAATTATAAATAAAAATTATTGATACTAACAATATAATAACCTTTCTGAAATATATTATGATGAAGTATTATAAATCCAATAATATTTTTATACATATTTAAAATGTATCGATTCCTCATTTAACACATGTAAAATCTTTACAACTCAAAACTTTGACATAAATACTATCCCCACCCCAAGTACCACTCCCCGATAAGTCCTGCTTCTGGCCCCAGGTTACCATCGGTAATGAGTTCACCAGATGAGAAATTTATACTTTATATACCATTAAAAAGTCTCGAAAATATGAGGTTCGGGAAGGTAAATTCCATGATTTTGATCACAATCCTGGTAGCATATATCGCCAATCCGGCCAGGGATTACTGTACTCTATATCGCAGGATATCAATACGGCGTCGATATCATGATGTTTGTCCATACACACCTGGGATGGATTATCTTTTTGGTGGTGGCCGGAGTTTTAATATATATCTTAAATGAAATGGCGCTTCGTCAACATTGATCAATTTGGAATTTGAACAATAAAATATAATACAGTGCGCCAGTCATTTTTCCACTGAAGTAAAACAATCTTACTGAACTTTCAAATGCTCTTTTCCTGCCTGTGTCGTCTTCCTACCCTGGGGAGTACGTTGAATGAAACCGATCTGGATAAGATACGGCTCATACACATCTTCAATAGTCCTGACCTCCTCCCCCACTGAAATGGCAATGGTCTTCAGACCTACAGGTCCACCTTCGAAATCATCTGTTATTATACTAAGTATGCGCCTGTCAAGTTCATCCAGGCCAAGTTTATCTATACCCAGCATAGTAAGAGCATCATCAGCAACGTCCTGAGTTATCGTTCCATCGGCCCTGACTAGTGCAAAATCCCTTGCACGCCTGAGCAGTCTGTTAACAATTCTTGGCGTTCCACGGCCGCGTTTAGCAATTTCAATAGTCCCGTCCCGGGTTATAGGAATACGCAGGATAGAAGCACTTCGATGCACAACCTCTACAAGTTCATCTATAGTGTAATGATTAAGCCTGAACGTAATACCAAATCGATCCCTGAGCGGTGAACTCAGCAATCCTATCTTTGTGGTTGCACCAATAAGAGTAAAATGTTCCAGATTGAGTTTTATTGACCTGGCACTTGCCCCCTCGCCAATCATCACATCTATTTCCATATCCTCCATGGCAGGATACAGGATCTCTTCAATAATTGAATTCATTCGATGGATCTCATCAATAAAGAGTACATCTCCTCGCTTGAGTGAAGTAAGTATTGCGGCAAGGTCCCCAGCCTTTTCCAGGATTGGTCCTGAAGTACTTTTTAAACTAACCCCCATCTCATGTGCGATTATATTTGCCAGAGTGGTTTTTCCAAGACCAGGTGGTCCTGAAAATAAGATGTGGTCAAGTGGTTCACCCCTCTTTTTTGAGGCTTCAATAGCTATTTTTATTGATTCCTTTATTACATTTTGCCCTATAAACTCATCAAGTCTTATAGGACGGATGGTTGAATCTTCTGTTTCATAATCCTGCTCAGAAGGAGAGACTATTCTTTCTTCCATATTTACTCTTTAACTTCTTTTAATTTTAACAGTGCTGCCTTAATTATTACTTCGATCGATGGTTCTTCAAAATCCACAGATACAGCATCTACAGCTTCCCTGGATTCTCTTTGTTGAAACCCCAATGATACAAGAGCACTTACTGCATCATAATTGATATTACTGGTGCTGGTGGGAACAAATCCTTTCATTTTCTTTTTCATCTTATCCTTTAATTCCAGTATCAATCTCTTAGCATTTTTCTTGCCAATTCCTGAAATATTTGTAAGGACTTTTTCATCCTCATTGAGGATCGCACTGGCAAAATCTTCTAATGTTATTTCAGAAAGGATTTTCATCGCGATCTGGGGCCCGACTCCTGAAACGCTGATTATTAATTTGAACATCTCAAGTTCAGTTGAGTTCATGAATCCGTAGAGGGTGAGAGCATCCTCCCTGACATTCAGATGCGTATAAAGTATTACATTTGATTGTTTCGTAAGTTCCTGCAATGCCGGCTGCGGAACATTGACATGATATCCTATTCCCCCGACATCTATAACAACAAAACCGTCACCACATTGCGCAATTTCGCCACGTAAATGTGAAATCATATCATCATCTCATTATATGTATATGACATAAAGCAATCGAAAGACCATCAGCCGCATCATCAGGTCTGGGAAGTTCATCCAGACCCAGAAGCCTTTTTATCATCTCCTGCATCTGTCGTTTATCAGCACGTCCTGTACCTGTTATAGCCTGCTTGATTTGAGCCGGTGTATATTCAAATATGTGTTTGTGTTTTTGTTGTGCAGCAAGCAATATCACCCCTCTTGCTTCACTTACGCTCATTGCAGACGTGACATTTTTATTGAAAAAAAGTTTTTCAATAGCGACAATTTGCGGATCATACTTTTCAAAAAGCGTTTTGATCTCATTATAGATTTCTAATAGGCGTTCAGATGTTTGTTTTTCAGCAGAAGTTCGAATACATCCATAGCTTACAGGAATGATCTTTTCTTCTACTTTTTCTATTACTCCAAAACCAACGGTTGCAAGTCCTGGATCGATTCCGATAATGATCATGGTATTTTTCTCGGCGATTATTAGCTTTCGTATTTTTCTATATAATCCCAAATTTCTTGATCGGTTTTTGGCATATTACCTTCAAAAAATGTCTTTATCCATTGTAAATACCCAATTCCACTTGGACTTCTGTGTTGCTTCACAAGTTTGATTAAAAGTCTAACACATGAAATAATCTCCCCATAAGTAAAACTCCTTTCTCCCTCAATTCTGTTAAGCATCAATTGACCTTTCACAGATTGTGAGATGTTATACGCAAGCGAACCTTTCTTTTGACCATCGAAATCTTTTTTGAGCTTATTGTACGCAGATAACACTGTTTTATCTTTAAGAGCGGGATTTTCCTGCCACATAAATAAAACTACGGATTCTATACTGACAAATATTTCATGATAATCGGCTATATCCTCAATAGCCACTTTTCCGTTACCGTTTTCGACCAATTCTGCCAATTGTCGATTTACATGAACCCTTGTGTTCTCCATATATTTTCACCGCCCTTGTGTTCTATAAATATATTTGTACTTACGCCGCCACTTACCGGTGCACTGCACCTTCCATCAATTTATCGCCTCGGTCTGTGATTTCTTGAAGCTATCATTTTTCTGATGAGCTCTCAGGTATGCATATTGGAAGAATTTCATATGCATACATTATTTTCCCGATAATCGTCCCATTTTCACTTTATGTGGGCTAACCTCTGATTAATTTCATCAAGGTCAAAGTATTCAGGATCAAAATCATAATCCAGCCAATCCACCATTTCTTTATGCTCGGGATGTTTCGGATTTTTGATGATTGCAAGGAGTTCATCATATCCATAAGGACCGCCACTATCTTCCGGAGGACAGGCACGTTTACCCTTGAGGCAGACCGGATAGTGTTTATCTGCCTCAAGAGGGAGGATTTTTTCAACCAGGATTATGTGATACCAGGAATCCCCAAAATCGTATTCGTAGTTGAATTTTGTATTTTCTTCAAAGACCACCTGGCTTAATGTTACTGTTCTTTCATCAATCACATCAAACATATCAGCCGGGTCAGGTTCACTATACGTTATTCCATCTATGATAAACTGATGAAGGTGATAACCGTCCCATCCCATCAATTCCTGAATAATGACATGAAGTTTAGATAATGTAATATCGCTTTTAACCTGTATTCGTCTCCAGATGGGTGGTTTTATCTCATCAAGTGTTACTTTTATCTGATAGATGTGAATATCTTCATTTCTCTTCTTTTTGGGCATGATCAACACCAATTTCTTATGGAATAATGTCCGGTTAATCAGTTATTAGATTTTCGATTAATTTAAGGAGATTGACTGCATACGAAACCTGAATAAGAAATATTTATGTTGTAAAAAATTAATTAATTTCCACTCTCATAAATATGATCGCACTACATGGAACCTGGAAACCGTCAGAAAGAATAGACAAATTGGGAGATTTCTTCATATGGGGTGAGGCATCCACAGTTTCCACTATCAAACGCAGAGGACGCCCTCCCAAGATCTCTGCCAGCACACCCCAGCCTCATCCATTTCAGGCCCCATATGAAGACCTGAACCGGGTGATAGCATTCCTGGAAAATGGCAATGACAGCATTATCAGTAACAGGACATATCAGGATAACGTATTTCTATCGCTTCCTTCATTTTCAAAATCACCCCAGGCATCTCCGGATTTACTAAGAGATAATGGCAATGAGGAGGATGGGCCAGTGAGTCTAATATCATGGAAAGTACATGGTTTAAGCATTCTTCCCCAAGACGCAGTAACATTACTCAGCTCACTCTCAGGAGCATGGATAGAATATGACAACACTGTCATTGGAACCGATCTGAGGTTCTGGAGTAATGTATCAAAATTTGCTCTTGAACTGTTATCAAACCAGCATTTTTTTCCAGGTATGGTTATTTCTGAAGAAAGTAAGATATTTTCCAGATGGCAGTATATGCTCAATGATGAGGAAGACAGGATGCGCCATTCAATCCTTACAAACTCAATGCCTCCTGTTTGCAGATCACTCATCCAGAATACGATTCCGAATACCCAGGAAGCTCTCATATCGGATTTTCTCAATAGTACCATTAACGGATGTATCAAAAACTGGATGTCAATCTCAGAGATCAAATCAAAAAAGCCCGGTCTCTCTGAAATATGGTTACAATCCCTGACAACCGGAGAACCGATACAGGTCAATAAGTCAATTCTTAAAAACCTTTCAAAAGGATTACAATCATGGGAAGCCCCGATACATGAAATTGAAAAATCCGGATTTCGCACATCATTCCGGCTTGAACCCCCCATTGAGGAAGAAACAGATATCTGGAATCTGCGCTATTTTCTTCAGGCTTCGGATGACCCAAGCCTGCTTGTGCCTGCTGAGAAAGTCTGGAGGGAGTCAAAAGATACACTTAATTTCTTAAACCGCAAATTCGACCAACCACAGGAAAAGCTTCTTGCCGATCTTGGGAAAGCCTCCAGACTTTACCCTCCTATCGAGGACAGTCTCCATTTAGCAAGACCCACTGCCGCCCGGCTTAGCACGCAGCAGGCTTATTCATTTTTAAAAGAAGCTGTGCCCTTGTTTTCAGAGAGCGGATTCGGGGTCCTTATTCCACCATGGTGGAAAAAAGGGGGATCAAGTTCGAAGCTTGGTGTAACATTAAATGTGAAACCAAAGAAAGACCCTAAAACCAGCAAAGGATTGTTCGGTTTTAACTCAATAATCCAGTACGACTGGCAGATCGCCATTGGCGGTGAGCAGGTAAGTGAAGAGGAATTTGAGAATCTTGTAAACCTGAAAGAGCCGCTTGTACGCATTAGGGGAGAATGGGTAGAGGTCAAAAATGAAGATATTGCAGCTGCTATTAAATTCTTCAAATCCGGTAAATCAGGTGAAATGAAACTGGACGAAGCCCTCAGGCTGAGCGCCGGACTGGGAGAATCGGAAATAGGCCTTCCAGTTGGCGGATTTAATGCAACCGGAGTGCTATCCGAGCTATTTGAGCGTTTATCTGGCAGAACCGGAATAGAAGATTTAACACAGCCCGGTGATTTTGTTGGTGAGCTTCGACCTTATCAGATCAGAGGCTTTTCGTGGCTTGCGTTTTTACGGCAATACGGACTGGGAGCATGCCTTGCAGATGATATGGGACTTGGTAAGACGATCCAGCTTCTTGCCCTGCTCATAAAGGATAAAGAAGAAGGGATTAATAAACCAACCCTCCTGATATGTCCCACTTCCGTAGTTGGTAACTGGTATCGGGAAGCGCAAAAATTTGCACCATCCCTCAAGGTTATGATACA
The DNA here is from genome assembly GCA_035530415.1 of Candidatus Nanoarchaeia archaeon. Taxonomy (GTDB): domain Archaea; phylum Halobacteriota; class Methanosarcinia; order Methanosarcinales; family Methanocomedenaceae; genus Kmv04. The sequence continues at coordinate 9,571 of DATKUV010000220.1, forward strand.
TCACGGCACAGCCCGGCTCAAGAAAAAAGAGTTCCATTCTGAAGCTGTCAGGTTCGACATGGTGATCAGCACCTATGCACTTGCTCACAGGGATGAGGGGTTATTCAAGGAAGTGGATTGGAACGGGATTGTGCTGGATGAAGCTCAGAATATCAAGAACCAGTTCACAAAGCAATCCCAGGCTGTTCGTAAAATAAAATCAGACTATCGCGTAGCTCTTACAGGTACACCTGTTGAGAACCGTTTATCAGAACTCTGGTCTATTATGGAATTTTTAAATCCGGGATACCTTGGATCAGCAGAAGGATTCAGGAGAGGTTTTTCAATGCCCATTGAACGCTATAATGACAAAGAAGCAGGCATGAAGCTTCGAAGTATTGTTTCGCCATTCATCCTTCGCCGTATGAAGACAGACCCTACGATCATAAATGACCTTCCTGATAAAATTGAAACGAAAGTCCACTGCAACCTTACAAAGGAGCAGGGTACACTCTATGAGGCTGTTGTTAAAGACATGCTCAGAAAAATCGAGGAATCAGAAGGAATTCAAAGAAAGGGTATTGTATTATCTGCACTCACAAGGCTAAAACAGGTATGTAATCACCCGGCGCATTTCCTGGATGATGGTTCGGTACTCCCGGGACGCTCAGGCAAGTTGAACCGTATTACTGAGATGATGGAAGAAGTAATTGCAGAAGATGCTGCTGCACTTGTCTTTACCCAGTTTTCAGTTATGGGAAACATGCTTAAAACGCATTTCCAGCATGTCTTTGGCCAGGAGGCACTCTTTTTGCATGGAGGAGTTTCCCAGAAACAGAGGGAACAGATGGTTATGAGATTTTCAGAAAAAAGCGGACCACATATATTTATTCTTTCACTTAAAGCAGGCGGGGTGGGGTTGAACCTCACTCGTGCCAGTCATGTGTTCCACTTTGATCGCTGGTGGAACCCTGCTGTTGAGAACCAGGCAACAGACCGTGCTTTCAGGATCGGGCAGACTAAGAATGTGCAGGTTCACAAGTTTGTGTGCGAAGGGACTCTTGAAGAGAGAATAGATGAGATGATAGAGGATAAAAAAGCACTTGCTGAGAATATTATAGGTACAGGCGAGGGATGGCTGACAGAGATGTCAACCGAGCAGTTGAAGGATTTATTTGCATTGAGGCAAGAATCAGTGATGGATGAATAATGGAATATACGGATAGTTGAATCATGGGCAGGTATGAAGACTTCTGGGGGGGCTATACTCCTTCAAAGCCAATACAAGTGGAAGGCGGTATCAAAGCCAAAAGCAAGAGGGGCAGTATCGGGGATACCTGGTGGTCAAAACGCTGGGTAAGTGTCCTGGAATCCTTTGGCTGGAGCAACAGGCTTGAGCGGGGCAGACGATATGCCAGAAAAGGCCAGGTGCTTGATTTTGAACTCTCAGCCGGAAAGGTAGAGGCAACTGTCCAGGGTTCGGTCAATAAACCTTATTCAGTCACTATTGAAATCAAACCTATTACCGAAAAGGCATGGGATCATGTAATAGAAGAGATGTCCAAAAAAGCAATATTTGCAGCAAAACTTCTTGCAGGCGAGATGCCGGATGATATTGAAGAAGCCTTTGAAGCAGAAGATATATCGCTTTTTCCTGAAAAGTCAAAGGATATGAAGACGCACTGTTCATGTCCGGATAGTGCAAATCCCTGTAAACATATTGCTGCACTTTATTATATTTTGGCTGAAGAGTTTGACCGTGACCCTTTCATGATATTTAAATTACGTGGCCGTACAAAGGATGAAATTATTTCATCTCTTCGCCAGAAGCGCACTGACGAAAGCCTGCCTGAACCAGAACAAATTTCGGATGTTGCTGAAGTAAAGGAAGTTCCTTTGTCCATGGATGATTTCTGGGAAGGAAGGGAAAGCGAATCATTTTCAGTTAATATCTCGCCGCCTGATGTATCAGCAGCCGTTATCAAACGGCTGGGAACACCGCAATTCTGGGATAGCAAGGAAGATTTTGTAGATAAAATGGGCGGGTATTATGAAGAGATTAGCAGGCGCGCTATTGAGACTGCTTATGGTGAACAGACAGGGACGAAGAAGAAGAAAAATAAATAAAACAAGGAAATGAGGTGTAAAAAGTGTATTCCCACCAATCTATACAAGAGTTGTTGAGCAAACTTGAAGAGCTGGGGGATCAAGTTCCGATGGAGCTGGCTCAGGCTATTCTTGCGAAAGAACAGGAAGCAGTGATACCATTACGGGATATCCTTCAAGATGATGACTATTGGGAAGCTGAGGGCAATAATCAATGGATGCCTCTGCATGCTGTGAAATTGCTCGGTATGCTGGCAGACCCCCGGGCGATTCCCCAACTGGTCAATACATTAATCCTGGCTTATGAA
>DATKUV010000221.1:0-4699 GCA_035530415.1 Candidatus Nanoarchaeia archaeon
GTTCCGCATTATATTTGTCCACTATTGAACACAGTTTGGATTCGCTATCCGTCATCTAATACCTCCTGTTTTCATTTAATTCTCCAGATTATTCGAATTTAATTTTTTTTTTTAACATATGTTAAAAATTTTCATGGGCTTGCCCAACACCATACACCACCTACTTACTATATAATATAAAAAGTTACCCCTATCAAAGGCAGCCTTTTACCTATAATCATATAAAAATTTTATTAATTTATACCCAAATTATAAGTAGCTAGTGGCTCCGGTTTCTGGAATCTGTACCCGGTGCGTAGACGGGTGCAGGGGCATAGGCGGCGAGATCAAGGTTAAAGATATTGACAGAGCAAGAGAATTGAAGGCAAGGGGATACTTAGTTACACCGGATCCTGATGCACACGATATCAAAGAAGCCTATAAGATCGGAGCTATTAGGGAATTTGAACGACATTCCCGCCTGGGATTCAAGCGGATTACACTTAAAACTGGCGCATATTCAATGGTGGAAACTGCCATGGCGCTGGCATACGGGACCGAAGCAAAACTGGATCTGATCACCTTTGATGGTGCACCAGGCGGTACAGGTATGAGTCCCTGGCCGATGATGAATGAATGGGGTATACCCACGTTCTATCTCCAAAGTCTTGTGCATGAGTTTGCAGAGAAGCTAAAAGCGCAGGGTAAGAGAGTACCTGATCTGGCAATGGCCGGAGGATTCTCAAGCGAGGATGGGATATTCAAAGCTTTGGCAATGGGCGCCCCCGATGTGAAAGCAGTATGTATGGGTAGTGGACTTATGATCCCTGGAATGGTGGGGAACAACATTGCGAAATGGATCAAGGAAGATGACCTGCCAAAAACAGTGTCCGAATACGGCAGAAAACCTGAAGAAATATTTGTTCATTACGAAGAACTACTTGATAAGTATGGCAGTGATGTCAAGGACATCCCGCTGGGAGCCATTGGAATATACAGTTACTGCCAGAAGACCAGAACAGGATTGCAGCAATTGATGGCAGGAAGCAGGAATTTCTCTTTGTCCACAATATCCAGAAACGACCTCATGAGTCTTACTGAAGAGGCTACCAGAATATCAAGTATACCATATGTGATGGATGCCTATAGACAAGAAGCGGAAGATATCCTCACCCAAACAGAGTCTATCCTGGAATAACAAGTAAAACAAGAATGACGTTGCTCAATTTCATAAGCAACGTCTCACATATTTTTTTATTTTCAACCTTGTTTAGGGAATTAGACCCAACAGCGATGTTTCATTGCTTCAACCACACGTTCCACAGCTACTGTATATGCAGCCTTACGCATATTAATCTCATATTTTTTTGATGCATGTAATGTGGAATGGTATGAATAAGATATTTTCTTATCTAAACGCCTGTAAACCTCTTCTTCACCCCAGTAGTACATATACAGGTTCTGTACCATCTCAAAGTAAGATACTGTCACACCACCTGCATTGCACAGGAAGTCAGGTACCAGATGAACACCATTTTCAAACAGGATGTCATCTGCTTCCGGCGTGGTGGGACCGTTAGCTAATTCAGCGACGATCTTGGCTTTGATATTCTGAGCATTCTTATCTGTGATGATATTTTCCAGTGCTGCCGGAATAAGTACATCAACATCCAATTCCAGGAGTTCTTTATTGGTAATGGATTCTGAATCCGGAAAATTGATCACTGAACCGGTTTTGGTCTTATGTGCATAAACAGCATCCGGAACAAGTCCTTCCTTATTATAGATCCCGCCCTTACTATCGCTGACAGCTACTATTTTACAGCCGAACATGGATTTGCCAAGAGATGCTGCATAATAACCAGCATTCCCATAGCCCTGTATAGCAACAGTGGCATCATTAAGGTCCAGGCCAATTTCATTGGAAGCTTCTCTAATAGTATACCAGCCACCTCTGGCTGTTGCATCCTGCCGCCCGCAGCTGCCACCTACGCATAGCGGTTTACCGGTAATAACTCCAAATACATTCTTGCCTGCAATTTTTGAATATTCATCCATCATGCACCCCATGGTTAATGGATTTGTGTAGACATCAGGTGCAGGAATATCCTTATCTGGACCGATAAAATTGGATAGACCCCGAATATAAGCCCGGCTTAAGCGTTCCAGCTCAGCATCAGACATCTCTTTGGGATTGCAGATTACTCCACCTTTCCCTCCGCCAAGTGGCAGATCAAGCAATGCACACTTCCATGTCATCCAGGCCGCAAGAGCTCTCACAGTGTCAATAGTCTCATCAGGATGAAATCGAATTCCCCCTTTTGTTGGGCCTCTGGCATCATTATATTGCACCCTGTATGCTGGAAATACACGAACATTGCCATCATCCATACGTACATGCAAGGACAAGTGCAGTTCACGCATCGGTACTCGAAGGATAGCCTGTACACTCGGTTCCAACTCAAGAATCCTTGCACACTCATCCAATTGTCTTTGTGAAATCTCAAACGGATTATGCTCCATAATTTTTTCCTCCACTGTTTATAATATTATATTTTGTTGTACCCGGCAATCTCAATTCATGCAGGAAATTATAATAAGCCTGATTAAAAGGAAAAATTGACCGGGACTTTTTCACACACTTACTCACTAAATAGTATAAAAATTTAACTGTTTTGAAAAGTAGGAAGAAGCTTGCCGGTTCCTAAATATCTATTAATAATTTTCTATTAAAATTAACTTACGGCAACCTTATACCTTAATATTAAGTTAAAAGTTTCTACAAATCGTAGTTATTATATCCGTGAATTCTAGGAACATTCCCGCTTGGGATTTTAGCCGAAGAAGATTTACCTGCTCACATTCGATGCTGCTCACTGGGCGCAGGGCTGGGGTCTTTTATTGGGTGAAAAAGTGCGTCAAAGCGAGGAAGCGAACGTAAGATAACACATAGCGCTTTGGCTCTGGGGATCAGCCACGACTGCAGCATGTGCACCCGAGGATTGGACATCTATTAGTTTAACAAAAAAGCTGAACATCTTATCGTCAGGCAACAGTTCGGCCAGTATATTTTTTGATACTTCGAAAAATTCCTCATTGAACTCTGATTCCGGTGTATCAGGATACACAGGCATGTAAATAATATGTCCTTCCACCAGATCCTGGAAGAAGTGTGTACCATAGGATACTTCAGGTGTATGGCCGCCTCCCTCCCGGGCAATTTCAACAAGAACAGCAGTATTATCTATATCTGAATAGGTTATGTTTACACCCAGGTCAATATTATTACTACCCCACCTCCCGGGTCCCATTAAAATATATGCTGCCCCATCCAGACGAAGTCGTTCATTGATCCTGCCAACCACACGCCCCACGGATTTCTTTACATGCAGTTCTTCAATTCCTGTGTACACTCTCGGGTCTATGTAGACTATGTACCGAATATCAGTAATCACCCCCCCATTAATGATCTTGCTGGACCGGAATAAAACATTTTTCTGAGGTACATCAACCGGTAGGACAACGGGACCGGTAATGCCTGGTATCTTCATGGTGCGACATTGTAATAAATTGATTCGGGTCCTGTTATTTGAATCCACAAATGCTGTAAATTCCATATCCACCGGATAGTCATAACCCTTTTCGATTATTTTCAACATTTCTCCTATGTTCTCTACAAAATCTGTCTGTCGTATAAGGTTGTTAAAAGTAAGAATAAGATGACCTGAAATCCCGTCTATTCGTCCAGTATGCTTATCATAAATATAACCATCCTTGATTGAGGACACAAATAATCTAAGGTTGGGGTAGTCACCATCAGTGATCAGTTCAGAAACAGATAGTGTCCTGAACTCATTTGCCTTAAGGTCAAGCAGATCGACCTCCCACTGGGAATATTTTGTAATTTCCATGCCGATCTCTGGTCTGAGTTCCGGATGACTGATTGCTATCATTCTGGGATAATCCCTGCCAACTCTGTCCACTGCACGGGTACCAAGACCGAATACCAGTCTGATCATTCCCTTCTCAGGTTCTATACGGGGAGTCCATGCGTAAAGATTTCTTGAAAATGTCACACCAGCAAGGGTCGGGAAGAAATAGTCCTTATATGGTACGCCAGATACACGCTGTACAAGGATTGCCATTTTTTCATCAGTATCTTCGAGACCGTGGACCCTTCTGTATGAAAAAGCGTCTGGATTTAATGCACTTGCATATACAAGCTTAATAGCGCGCATAAACTCTTCAAGTCTTTCATCAGGGTTACCCTGGTTGGTACAGAATTCGCTCCGGTATTTACCTGCAAACGCATTTCCAAAACTATCCTCCAGCAAACTGCTGGACCTCACAATTATGGGTGCCTGTCCAAAATAGTCTATCAGGTTGCGAAATTGTTCTGTAATCTCTTCCGGAAACTTTCCGTTAAGGAAACGATTTTCAACTTCTTCGAACATTTCCCTCGTAATCCTGGAGTTCTCAGATAACTGCAACCTCAGACGAAAAAGGTCGTTATCCACCAGAAAAGTAAAAAATACATCTGATCCGATATAGAATGAATCATGCGGCTCCAAACTCCCTGAAAAATCGCGGTGTTCACCGTCTTTAAGCAGAATGCTTCTGGCAATCAACATGCCTGCGGCTTTTCCCCCAATCCTGCCAGACCCGATCATACGATCCCTAATATTCAAAAGGTCCTCAAGGGTAAAATAATTGTCAGCAA
>DATKUV010000222.1:0-5613 GCA_035530415.1 Candidatus Nanoarchaeia archaeon
TATCAGATAAAACGTTCGACCAACGAAGAAATTGCCCACATCCTGAACATAAGTATGAGAAAGATCGACCGAGTGAAGGAGCGTTTTGTCTCGGGGGGTATTGAAATTGCCCTCAACGGAAGAAAGAGAGACCGCATCTACGATAAAAAAGCTGACGGGGATTTTGAAGCTCATTTGGTTGCGGTGAGCCACCCGAAGGTTTTGCGAGATGGTCTCTTAGGTTGTTAGCCGACAAGGTTGTCGAACTCGAATATATTGATAGCATCTCCCATGAAACGGTACGTCGTATCCTAAAAAAAACGAAATCAAGACTTGGAAGCAAAAAGGTTGGGTAATTCCTCCAGAGCAAAACGGTAACTTTGTTGCAAATATGGAAATAGTGTTGGATGTTTACAAACGTCCGTTTGATCCACGATATCCTGTTGTATGCATGGACGAATCCCACAAGCAGCTGATTGCAGAAACAAGAACTCCATTCTCTGCTCCGCCAGGGCATCCGACCATGTATGATTATGAATACAGGCGTTGCGGTATGTGCAATGTTTTTATCGTCTGTGAACCATTGCAGGAAAGCGCATGGTGAAGGTCACAGAAAGAAGAACCAAGCAGGATTGGGCTTATTTTTTGGAGGAGATTGAGGATCAATACGAAACAGCTGAAAAAATATTATTGGTGATGGACAATCTGAACACACACGTTCCAGGATCGCTCTATGAAACGTTTCAGCCTGAGAAGGCAAAGGCAATATTGGACCGATTCGAGTTTGTGTACACTCCAAAACATGGGAGTTGGTTGAATATGGCTGAGATAGAGTTGAACGTGCTTACAGGGCAGTGTTTAAAAAGAAGAATCGATGACATTACGGTTGTCAGTGATGAGGTACTGGCATGGCAAAAATACAGAAACAATAAAAATGCGAAAGTTAATTGGCAATTTACAACTGAGGACGCAAGGATAAAGTTATCTCGGCTTTATCCGACACTTGATGATTGACTTGACACTAGTGCATGTATTGCACCTCAATAGCGCCCGATTTTTCGGTCCGTATCTCTCTTTGACTCTTAGATTTCCATTACCCTTCTTACCGTAATCCGGGCAATCTTTATTCAAACAACAAAATTCTGATAAATCCAGTTCTAAATCCATTAATTTCCCTCAAAAAAGGGAATTACATTTAAACTATTCAAACTTGGTCAATTAATCGGGGACACGACCTGATATTTTACAGTCCATGCATTAATAGAAATTGATAATTGTTATAATCAACAATAACCCAAGCAGGACCGGCCAATAAAGGAGTTTAATGAACAGGTTATCCATGCAATCCACAATAAAACATCTGGTGGTCGATGCAAGCAGAATTGAATTTAACGATACAACCAGGATGACGAAATATAACACAAAATAGAAATACTCAAGATAGATAATTCCCACAGCTGCCAATTTATCCCTCAGGGAAACATGCGAAATAATAAGCACAAAGAAAAGAGCGGCGCAATATCCCAGAACTGTTGATGAACTAAAACCATACAAACTTATTTTCTCTTCACTCTTTGTGGATATCAACAATACTGCGAACAATAAAATGCTGACAACTGTTAATGGTATCAGATTAGAAATAATGGAACCGAAAAAGTCCCTTTTCATACCGACATTAAAGTAAAGTTCAGGTAAATCCTGCTTGAATTCCGCTAAACCGAAATCAGTATTATAGCTGTTCTTCCTGTAACTGTAAAAACTGTTCTGGATCTTCCATCCTTTCAAAACAAAATCGTGTTCTAATCCGGGTTTTTGTTCTGCATTGATAAATTCATATGAACTCATATCAGGAGTAAGAATTATATTTTTATAAAAATCCTTATGCCAAAGCCTTATCCACACTTCTTCGCTGTCAAATGGATACTCCGAATAATCGAACGGCTGTCGTAAAACCGACCTGAAATACCATCCAACAACATCTCCTTCCCGATAGGTTTCTTCCACATCCATGCTCTCTGCTTCCGGGAAAATAAAACCCTGGGAAATATCATCATCCTCGATATTCGAATAATTCTGCCATATGTACCCGGTTACGATTACATTATTGGCACTGGAGAACTCTATGGACTGCAGAAAAACACCGGTCGGAACACGTAAAACCGGTTCAACCTGGTATTCAGGCGTATACAGTGCTTTTTCCAGACCGACCCTATCGTAAATCTCGATATTACGCTGGTCTTTGGCTGAAGACTCCTCCAGTGCAAGACTCCATACAAAAACCATCCCGCTCAAGCACAGGATGGATAAAATCATTACTATTATCCATAGATTTAAGTGATCACCTCTATCCAACCGGAAAAAAAGTGTGGAAATAAAGAACATAAGCCCTAAAAAGGCCATGACAAAAGCAATTTTCAGATGCCGGTTGAATGTCTTTGCTTCCTGGAATATCTCCTCTTCGACAAATACTACTCCCAAAGTCCAGTTGGTTGAAGGGATCAGCTCGTGGAATACCAGAGATGTCTGGCCTGTGTAAGGATTATGGATTTCCTGGTACTTTCCGTGGACTATGTCTTGGTTTATCCCCCTCAAAGTCTCGTCATTTTCATGTAAAAAAGTGATATTTTTACCCAGGTATTCCTGGATGGGATGAGAAACTACAGTCCCTTTATCAGAAATGATGTATCCATATCCTGTAGGTCCCAGGTCGAATGATCCTACCAGAGATCGTACACCGTTTAAAGAATAAACGGCTGAGGTAACTCCTGTAGGTGTCATCTCCTGGTTTGATCCATTTGGACTGTAAAAAGGAAGAGCATACAAAACCAGTAATGTGTCGCTTGCTGTTCCGAAATAGGGTTCGACCCATCCGGCACCTTCAACAAGCGGTTGGTTATACCAGACTGTCCGGGGACTGATCCCGTCGTTCACATCTGGTTGGGTGTAATCGTAAACCTCCTCGATTTGAATCAGTTGCGGTTCATTTTGTCCCCATACATAGTAAGGAGCATAAAGCCTAGTCGTCGAATTGTATGCATAGGGTTTGTAAGCCACCACTACACCATATAACTCTGGGTGCTCCTGCAGCGTATTCCTCAGTCTTGCAGAAACCTTGTCATCTTCCAGTTTCCCGGAATTGAGGTCATTTGTAATGGATTCGGAGACAGTTACCAGGTTAATAAGATTTGTGTCAATCTCAGCTGCTGCATCTTTTGCCTGGTTCCTTGCTTTTTCCTTGGCATCTTCCAGCATGGAGGAGGTACTGTGCATGTAGGTATAGCCGAGAAACATGACCAAAAAAAGAGTGATTAGGCAACCCAGTAAACAGATTCTAAAGATGTGTTTTTGATATTTATCTTCTTGAACCATTGCAATTCCTCAGATGAATGATATGATGTATCATTGACGGGACGATAGGAAACATTAGCGTGGTCTGATTGGGTCGGTGCCAATGGGGACTTCTTAGTTTAAAGCTCTCCTTGCTCCGGTCACGTGCACTGTACCGGCGTCAGCGCTCGGAAAGATTGAGTGCGAAGGAATGATCGCGGAAATGCTGCTCAATTGGATCAGCTTATGATAAGAGCTTTGAGGCGTTCGGCAATCATTATTATCTGCGGGCCATCAGCAAAAGGCGCACCCGAGTAGATAAAGATTGGCTAAACGTTTGGCTGGGGCAATAGCGTTAGTAGTGATGCCACTCATTGTAGTGCCTCCATTCACCAGTCGGCACTATGAACGGTTAGTTCCTATTCACCCCAATTCACTTCTACTTCATGTGATTGGGATAAAACATTGTTATGCTTATCGACCACCTTCAACCTAAACCACCAACTACCTCCTCGTAGGCGGCGCTGCTGGATTGCGTCATTAAACCTAAAGTAGCGTCCCGTTTCGGGAGCGTGGTTCATGTTGGTGTCGTTATTGAAGTAGGGGGCATTCTTGTCCTTTCTGTCACCAATTGGCACGCCATCTTTACTTTTATCAACTACCCAATCACTCGCCTGACCCCTCACTTGGTCTAGATGGTTACCACCCGGTGTTACTGCTGCATCCCACTTTATTTCATAGATTACTCTGTGGGTCTGACTCGACATCCATGCCTCCGATTTTACAGTCGCAAATGATTTTGTCTCTTCGTGGGCTACACCAACGAGCGAGGAGGTGGCCATATCCAATCCTTCAAAATTACCACTTTCGTCCTTTTTTGCCCTTTGAATCGTCTGGTCTTTAAACTTACCCTGCAACTGTTCCTTTTCTACCAGCGAGCTTTGGAGTTGTGCAGTGTTTGACAAAACCTTTGCCCCCATCACATCCGCTTCATGCTCCAGCCCTTGGTCATCATTAACTGGAATCCCATCCTTCACCTGCATCGTCTGCTTCACCCGCCTCTGCATCTGCTGCACCGCATGCCAGCCTTCATGGGGCAGATGTTTATCCTGCCCTGGCGCCACATGTATTTCCTGCCCCTGGGTATAAGCAAACGCATTGAGCTGCTTAGGTTTAGATGAGTTGTAATGCACACGCACACCTGATAAATCGATGCCGGAGATATTCTCAATACCTGATTTCAGGTGATCTGGCATGCGGGTCCTATTTGGTGGTGCTTCCTCCTTTGTCTGTAAGGTGCCTGTCAGCCCCGATGCAAACTTCCCTTGCATCAATTCTTCTTCCTCTTCTTCTTCTTCTGGTGCTTGGCACTGGATACATTCACCGATGAACTGACCCTGGAGCAGTTCCTCTTCTTCAAGCTCACCCTGGCGCTGGATTGGATCAAACTTCCCCTGCATCAGCTCTTCTTCCTCTTCAGGTGCTTCTCGCTGGACCGGTTCATGTTGGTTTGAGGGAGGGACCTAGCCTATCTCAGACATCAACTGAACCACGGCCCGGTTCCCAATGGTGCGCTGAAGCTGCAGTACATCCGCCGCGCTCAGCGACTCAGGCGCAGCCTGGACGCGCTGGATAATGCTGGCCGGGTGGGTTTGTCTGGTCAGGTGCGCCCGGGAGGGGGAGCGCTGCTGCTTGGCAGCAGCGGTCGCTTTTTTTACTTGATCAAATTGATTGTGTTTTGACATCTTATACCTCAGTTCGCATTATTCTTTGATGATAAACGAATTTATTGTTTCTTCGTAAATACTATTATATTTATCGTAGAATTTATTTGAAGAAGTAGCTTCTATCACATAATCAAGGTCATCAATGGTAAATACAACAGTTCTTTTCGTCATCGTGGGTGTCTTTGAAAAATGACCAACAATCATTGGATCATAAATTATTTCAAATCCCGTTCTTCCATTTATGGTTATATTTCCATATTTTGATACCCATCCCATTTCTTTTGCTTTTTCAAGACTACCTGCCTGTTCAATGAAACCAGGCTCTTCCCAAAATCTAATCTGCTCAGGATCTGAGTAAACAATAGCTGAGATCATAGCTTCTGGGAAACCAGTGGTACCACCTAGTGGTTCTGAACCGAATGATATACCACTCTCTTGACCTTCAGATAAATCTAATTTTAAGTCCCTCCAATTTTCAGGATAGCCAAATCCATAACCATAGGTATCATTCTGATACCATTTATAACCTGATTTTAATGTAAAAATTGGCTTCCATGGTGCTTCAGGAGTTGGAGTGGGT
>DATKUV010000223.1:0-20951 GCA_035530415.1 Candidatus Nanoarchaeia archaeon
GGTGATGAATGAAATTTCAGACCGGATCGCAAAAGCAGATCCTCAAGCAGATATGCTGATAGATCTTTCCTGCCCTTCATGCAGCAGAGAATGGCAGATGGGATTTGATATTGTTTCGTTCTTCTGGAGCGAGATAAATACGTGGGCATATAGAATACTGTATGAAGTCCGAAATCTCGCAATGGCGTATGGATGGAGTGAAAGAGATATCCTGGCTATGAGTCCCCGGAGACGACAGATTTACCTGGAGATGATTAACGGATGAATGATTACATTGACCGTTTGATTGGTAGAAGCCTGAATAAATCTCATGTAATTCAACCCAGATTACCTGCAATATTTGAACCACAAACAAATGATCAAACGGTTTTTCATAAAAGAAAAGCTGATATTGAATCGTCATATCACTCGTCAAAGGAAGATATACTTATCGCGCCTCGGCATGAACCGGATAAGCAAATATCATACGCCGATCAGATGATCAAAAGTATTAAAACCGGAAAAAATGATATGAGATCACATACATCAGATAGATCAGAATCCGGCATACAAAAAGATTTGACCGACCCAGATAGAAGTCAACTCGAAAAGCCCGTTCCATCATTGAACTTTACGCATGCAAAAACTGAATATCCGGAAGAGTTCAGGGATACGACAGCCGATAAGAATGTGCCCAATGAAAATGTAGTTCATGAAATATCTTTTGGAGCTGACAATAAGCGTGCTGAAAATCCCGAACTCATAAGACCCAAAAATTTTATCGAACAAACAATTGAAACAGAACCTCGGGCTGAAAATAAAACAATGGAGAAAATAAGCAGCCAGTTCACCTCATCTCATTCTTCAAATAATGAGATCACTATACAACAACATGAGGAAAAAACAAATAGCAATTCAAATATCGAAAATACTACCCAGCCATTAAGTTTCAGCCAAAAACATTCCGATCAGAAAAATGGATCACAGAATCCTCATGATCCGGAATCATCTTTTGATACTTTTAAAGGAAAACTGATAACTGGATCAGGGATCGAATTGAATAATAAAAAATCTGTGATCAGCAATAATAATTTAGAACAGCAAGAATCTGTAATTCGTGTAAACATCGGCAGGATCGAGGTCAGAGCAGTAACACCTTCCACACCACCTCCGCAATATCAAAGTAAACAATTAAAGCCGGTATTGTCCCTGGATGATTATTTAAGCCGACGCAATGGGGGTTCACGATGAGTAATGCACTGGCAATTGCATCTGTAACCGCTGTATTGAAAGATCTGCTGGACAATGCAATAATTGACCATTCTTTAAATACGGCTGTAGGAGACAGGATCGAAGTAACTTCTATGCCACCTGATCGTATTAGAACCGGGAGTCCCGAGAAGGCACAGCTTAACATTTTTTTATATAATGTAGTGCCAAATCAAGGATGGCGAAATGTAGGTTTACCTTCCCACGGTGGGCAGGGCGAACGGTTAACCAATCCACCGCTGGCACTTGATCTTTATTACCTTTTATCAGCATATGTAAAACAAGATTTTGATGCAGAGATACTACTGGGGTATGCCATGCAAACACTACATGAAATGCCAGTGCTCACCAGGGATGCAATTAGAAAAGCCTTACGATCGCCTTCACCTGTAACAGGGGATGACTTTCCATCTCCCGTAGGAGATCTGTCTGCATCAGATCTGGCCGAACAGGTCGAGTTGATCAAGATTACGCCTCATCAGGTGAATTCAGAAGAAATATCTAAATTGTGGTCGGCATTTCAGGCTAACTACCGTCCATCTGTTGCCTACCATGTATCAGTAGTACTGATCGAAAGCCGTCATTCAACCAGGTCATCACTGCCGGTACGTGAACGCAGTTTTTATTCCTATCCTATCAACCAGCCAGTTATTGAACAGGTAAGGGCTGAGGAAGGAATTAATCAACCTATTGTATCAGGGGGCACTCTGGTCATACATGGCAGGCAATTACTTGCTGATGTAACGAAAATTCGAATAGGTGACATCAAGATTACACCAGCACCTGAGAATGTTTCTGAGACTGAGATCAGCCTGCTACTACCGCCTGAACTAAAAGCTGGAGTACAGGGTCTCCAGGTAGTCCATGAAGTATCAATGGGCACATCTCCAAAGTTTCTCACTGGTGCTGAATCAAGTGCTGCAGCATTTATTTTGCGTCCCACGATCACACCATCAGTTTCCAATGTGACCAGTACTATTTCCAATGGTAATACTCTCTACTCGGCTGATATTACAGTCAGTTTCAATCCAATTGTTGGTAATACGCAGCGAGTCGTCCTGTTGTTGAATGAATTCAATCCGCCTGATGATCGGTTGGCCAGGTCGTATAGCTTCCATGCTCCGATAAGGGATCAGGATTTGAACTCCATAGTTATTCAAATTACAGGTATTGAAGGGGGAGAATACCTGGTGAGAGTGCAGGTGGACGGTGCGCAAAGCCCTCTGATAGTTGATACTGATCAATTTAGTTCAACTTTCAGACAATATGTCAATCCAAAGGTGACCATCACATGAAAGCCAGCCTGGTCGTTGATGACTGGATTGAGGCCAACCAGCGCTATATGAAAGCAGCCCTGTCTGTTGTAAGCTGTCACCTCAAACAACATGTGGACAATTTACAGAATCATGACGATATGAATCAAAAGGCCGATGTTGTCCACCAGGACCTTAAAGAAGCTGCCTCAGCCATGTCTGCCCCTGCAGCACTTGAGAATCTTTGTATAATGTTCGGTCTCACACCTTTTGAACGGGATATATTACTGATATGTTCTGGCATTGAACTGGATTCCACTTTTACCTTGTTGTGCGCTAATGCACAAGGTGACCTGCAAAAGACATATCTAACTTTCAGTCTGGCATTATCTGCCCTGCCTGATCCTCACTGGAGTGCTCTCTCGCCCCAGGCCCCATTAAGACGCTGGCGGTTGATAGAAGTGGGAGCAGGAAATTCGCTGACACTCAGCCCTCTGCGCATTGATGAGAGAGTAATGAACTATCTTGTGGGTGTCCAGCATCTGGACGATCGGCTGGTTGGACTGGTTGAGTCTCTATATATATTTGATGATCTGGTCCCGTCTCACCTGGAGCTTGCAGAACAAATTGCAGCGGCATTATCAAATGTAACCAGAACTTCATCTTTACCTGTACTGCAGCTGATTGGTAGTGAGATTGCAGATAAAAGGGCAATAGCTGCTACTGCAGCTGCATACCTGGGATTGAAGCTGCATATCCTGAATGCCTATTTCATACCCACTATACCTGCTGAACTTGATGCATTGATCCGATTATGGGGGCGAGAGGCGGCCCTTAGTGGAAGTGCGCTATTGTTGGAATGTGATGATGTGGATAGTATCGATTCTGCCCGGGAGATGGCAGTCAATAAATTCATAGAATGCGTGAATGGTGTTCTTATTATTTCAAGTCAGAGGCGACGGCCAACAGGACATGTTTCAATAATAAGTTATGATATTCACAAACCAATTGCAAATGAACAAATTCATATATGGAAGGAATCACTGGACACTCCTTCGTCAAAACTGGATAATGCGATCGGGGGGTTGGTTACACAATTCAATCTAAGTGCAAATGCTATCCGGAGTACGAGTGCTGAAGTACTGGCCCGTATCTCACCTGAAGATGAACATCAGGAAAATGATCTTGAAGATATTATGTGGGATATCTGCCGGGTGCATGTGCGCCAATTTATGGATGATCTGGCACAGCGTATTGATCCTGTAGCAACATGGGATGACCTTATTTTGCCAGAGGTGCAGAGGCAGATCCTGCAGCAGATCTCAGTACATCTCAGACAGAGGGCCAGGGTGTATGAGCAGTGGGGATTTGCTACTAAAAGCTCACAGGGTCTTGGCATTAGTGCGTTATTTGCAGGTTCCAGCGGCACTGGAAAGACAATGGCAGCAGAAGTGCTTGCCAATGAGCTGCAGCTGGATCTGTACCGAATCGATCTGAGCCAGGTGGTGAGCAAGTACATCGGCGAGACTGAGAAGAACCTGCGAAAAGTGTTCGATGCTGCGGAAAAGGGGGGTACGATCCTTCTATTCGATGAAGCAGATGCACTGTTTGGCAAACGCAGCGAGGTTAGGGATAGCCACGACCGCTATGCCAATATCGAAGTAAGTTACCTGCTGCAGCGCATGGAAGCTTACCGCGGTCTGGCCATCCTGACAACCAATATGAAAGATGCCATTGATCCTGCCTTTTTACGACGCATACGTTTTATTGTGCAGTTCCCCTTCCCGGATGTCAGGCAGAGGATTGAGATATGGGAACATATCTTTCCAGACGATACTCCCACAGAAGGGCTGGATATGCAAAAACTGGCACGACTAAATGTGGCGGGTGGGAATATAAGGAATATTGCGATATATGCTGCTTTTCTGGCGGCTGAGGGAGAGGAAGCTGTGCGGATGACACACCTGATGCAGGCTGCCCGTGCTGAGTATATCAAGATTGAACGACCACTCACCGACTCCGAGATAGGCGGGTGGGTATGATGCCTAAGAATATTGAACTCAATATTGAGGAACTGGTGCTTCATGGCTTTTCTCCAGGTGATCGGTATCGCATTGGGGAGGCAGTGGAGCAAGAGCTTACCAGGCTGCTGGCTGATCGGGGTGTACCGCAGTCGCTGGAACGTAACAGGGAGGTTGCAAATATGGACGGCGGTGCGTTTGAAGTTGCACCGGGTTCGAGGCCGCAAGTTGTTGGTGCACAGGTGGCAAAGGCAGTGTATGGAGGATTGAGATAGTGTTTGATGCATTGCGAACTAACATTAAGGCACATCACAACATATTTATCTGATATATAGTTTTTATAGTACATTACCATGAAGATAAATGATGTCGTTACTACCTTAACGAAATTTGAACTTGTTCATTCTATTATCCTTTATGGTTCAAGGGCTATAGGGACTCAGAGAGAAGATAGCGATTTTGATTTATGCATTATTCCGAATCCCGGTATGAGTATTGGTTTTAAAGAGAGAATAGCCCTTGAAAACTCGATACCACAGAATATTGATCTTTCATTGATGGGGGAACTGCCTGTAAACATCCGTAAGCGGGTCTTTCTTGAAGGTAAAGTACTCTTTACTAAAGATCTCTATTACATCCTTACCCTTTCAAAGGAAACAGAGATGGAATATGTCAGATATGAACATCTCAAAAGGGACTACCATAAGGCTGTTATGAATCGGGTTCGGGCAAAACTCAGGTGATTGGTTTGGACAAAGAACGGATAACCGATAAAATGGATGATCTTGAACAATGCCTGAGGGAACTTGAGGAATATCTTCCTGCGGCAGTTGATGAATATCTGGGCAGTGGAATGAGGAGAAGGGCGTGCGAAAGAGCATTCCAGTTAGCATGTGAAAATCTACTTGATATCTGCAACATGATCATATCGGATGAGGGATTGGGGATACCGATTGACAGCAAAGACTCCATAAATAAGTTATGTCAATATGATGTGATACCGGAATCACTTGCATCACGGCTCGAGGAATTAACGGGATTTCGAAATCTGCTTGTCCATCAGTATGGTAGGGTGGATGACTCAGTAGCGTATACAAGTCTGCGGGATGAGTCCGGGGATTTTTACGAATTTCTTGAAGAGATCGAGAAATTCATCACATCGAAGATAGACAGTTGAAGGCCAGAATGTTGTGAGCATTGGGGTGGGTGTGATAGTTTCTATCTTGCTCTCAAGATACACATTTTTGGTATGGTGGCATTTCTGGCAGCTGAGGCGGAGGAACTGGTGCGGATGACACACCTGATGCAGGCTGCCCGTGCTGAGTACATCAAGATGGAACGACCGTTGACTGATTCTGAGATCGGAGGGTGGATATGAAGCCTAAGAATATTGAACTCAATATTGAGGAACTGGTGCTGCATGGATTTGTGCCAGGTGATCGGCATCGCATCGGCGAGGCTGTGGAACAAGAGCTTACCCGGCTGCTGGCTGATCGGGGTGTGCCGCAGTCGCTGGAACGTGGCGGAGAGATTGGGCACGTGGATGGCGGTGCGTTTGAGGTTGCGCAGGGATCGAGGCCACAGGTTGTTGGTGCAAAGGTGGCAAAGGCAGTGTATGGGGGATTGAGGCAATGAGTTCTAAGGTGCAAACTAAAGTGCAGGCAAGTCCTGTGCAGAGTTTTGCACCTGTTCAGACTGGTCTTTTGCAAAGACAGTGTGCATTGTGCAATACACCCGGATTGGTAGAGGATTCAGGGCGAGATGAGGAAAAACTAACCTTGCAGCGCAGTTCTGCTGATCAGGGTGGAACTACTACGATGCCGCCAATTGTATCGCGCTTGGGGCATGATTTCAGCAAAGTGAGTGTGCACAGCACCGGGCTGGGGCTGATTCAGACAAAACTGAAGATAAATGAACCAGAGGACCCTTATGAGCAGGAGGCGGACAGAGTGGCGGATCAGGTGATGAGAATGCCCGAGCTTCGACAATCTTCTTCGGTTGGCGATTCGTCATTGACAGATAACACTATTCCCAGCAATAGTACAACCCAGCGCGCCTGCGCCTCCTGTTCAGATCAATACAAAATTAATAAGAATGAGAGCCGTTATGTTGAACCCGTAAACATCTGTCCAAATTGCCAGACTCAAAAACAAGGCTTGATACAAACCAAGCAAATTACCCCGTTGATACAACGGCAGGAAAGTCTTGAGGAGGAAGAAGACGAAGAGGTAATACAGGCAAAAATAGCCAGAGACGTAACTCCCGAAATGACGCCCGCGATAAGCTCCGATATTCAATCAATGCATGGTGGCGGGCGGCCATTGTCCGGGTCGGAGCGGGGCTTTTTTGAGCCTCGCTTCGGGGTGGATTTTTCTAACGTGCGTGTACATAACGACACGAAGGCAGCCAGTGTAGCTAAATCAGTTAATGCCAGGGCTTTTACGCTTGGGCGCAATGTTGTGTTTGGTGCCGGAGAATTTTCTTCAAATACGTTGGCAGGAAGGAAATTACTTGCTCACGAGTTGACGCACGTGGTGCAACAGATCAGTAGCAAGCAGGCAGGCGAACAAACTTACATCCAACGCGAGGCCGATGAAGACGATACCGAGGCAGAGGACATTTCCGATGCAGTTGAACTGGCCCCAGACTTCGGCCCTGAAATAAACGAGCCCGAGTGCCCTCCGACGCCAACCAATCTGGGTAATGTGCGACCAGCGCCTGATTGTCCTGATGACGAAGAAGAATTGGGCGGCAGGCACTTCAAGTTCTGCATCGACTCGGATGTGTTTACAAACACGGAACGTGCGAAACTTCGGGAGTTCGTGCGGAAGCAACCAGCGATGACGACGTTCAACATCCACGGGTACGCAAGCGTTGATGGCGGCGTACAATATAACATGCGTCTCTCGTGTCATCGGGCCAAACGCGCGGCGCGTGAGTTGATCAACGATGGCGTTCCATCACAGCAGATTGATATCGCCAAGAAGGGCGAGACCCGGCGATTTGGTGCAGCATCAGAAAACCGCACGGTACTCATTCACACTGAAACTCCAGACGCACGCATACCGGACGCCGAACTTGAGACTCCACAACAGATTGTCGATGCTGCCGTGGAGCGTATACTCGGTGGACAATACCGGCTGGCTGCGGATGCTTATCTTTCGCGATGGACGTGCGGTCGAATGCCAGATCTTAGGGAGATGGTGCAGCGGATCACGATTAAAATCGAGAACCAGGGGCGATTCCCGCAGAAAACCAATATATTGGGGCTCGTCGGTTCAAAAGGACGACACGAGATCGTTCTCTCTAGGGAAACCTTCGAAACGACCGATCCGGTTGCCTGCGCCATGGCGCGAATAATCGACATGGGTTCACACCACTTCATCTCCCGCACGCGCGGTGTCGGCTTGCATGGCTCAGGCATTCATCCAGCAGCTCTGTTCCTGGTCGAGCTCGCTGGACTCGACCCCTGCGTCACGCCAGCGGCAACCGTTCCAGATAATCCCGATTTGGTTCTGACTCCTGCCCATCAATGGTGGCATCGTAGGGTTAACGATCCACTGAGGGCTGAGCCATTGCCTGCCTGCGCTGATGCACCATTACCGGGCTCTATGGGTACGCCGCCGATCGGCTCGTCAACGACGGCGCCACCAAACTTTGTTGTCGATCATCTCGATACACACAGCGGATCTGGAGACCTGATCATTGAAATGGAACGCGGCGGCTTGCGAGCTCGTTCCCCGCGCGGTGCCTTTCGATTTCGCGCCATAGTCTCAGCCGCTGGCGATCCAGGCGAAATTGCGCAGTACGAAGTAGGATTCCTGCAGACGATTATGTCCGATGAAACGCTCGTGGAGTTTGTTGACGGGCAGGCGATCCGGCTTAACCAACCCGTCCCTATCCGTGATGGTCCACCGCGAGGGTTTGCACCGCCACCGTGGTTCGAGCCAAGGGAGGTACAACGTTTCGATGCCGCGAATACCGCTGAAGTGCGACTTTCTGATTCACCCTCGAAAACGATGCCGCTTGAGTTTGTAAATCCCGAACTGTTGGGCAGAGGAAATCCCATCGAACGGGGAAATGCGCTCAATCGAACCAGCAGCCGCATCGTTTTCCATACGTGGGTGGCGGCCAGGCGAGACAACGCACCATTGACCCGGTTTTCCACATTTTTCCTCGATGGCGGCATCGTCAACTGGTCCCTCGATGTGGATCTCGTTGGCGAGCGCGGGACGGGATCCTTTGATTCCCGCATCGACCCCGCGCCCGGCAGCACGACGGGGATGCAGCTTCAGGGTCCAACTGCCGCGGAGACAAGCGAACTGAGTCAACTTGTTGAAACGACGGGGGTCATCCCTGCTGTGCCCCGTGCTCGGGCCGGCGGTCTTCCATTACCGCAATGGAGGGACGAGGTACGGCGGGTCGTTGCAGATCTGAAACCTTTACGCAGAGCACTAGGCCTGGAGCATCGGCTGATGGTGCATATTCGAGTCGACCCCGCAACTGGGCGTATTGAACTTCCATTTGTCGATAGATCGCGAGACGATTTGTCTGCAGTCGATGCGGAGAGCGCCCAAAACGAATTCAGATCACAGAGGTGTTTGGACCTCCGCGTGGAACCACAACGCGGTGGACTGTTCACGGTTCGAGCAACCTGTCCGAGGCCCGCGGTGACCGTGGAATCTCGAGGTGATGGCGAACCTTCCACAGGTCCAGCCAAGCAGCAATTCGCCGATGCGTTGTTTGTGCGTCTTAGGAAGGATTTGATTCTAGCGCCCGAAACACCCGATCCGGCTCGCGTGGCTATTCCCGTGGTTCTCCAGCCTCTCGCAGGCGGTCGGCCACGTCAACCCGGATCATCCAATCCCTTTGCACCTGAACATGGAGTTGGCTTGGTAACTCTTATAGCGGAGGATCAGCGGAGGATAGAGAGCCAAGAGCGATTCGCTCGCGCACCGGAAGTGTACGATCCGGAATTTTCCCCCGATGTCGACATAAAACTCAGTCTTGAGCAATACGATTACAATTTCCGCATACCGGGATTGGAAATCGACACCGTTTGTCAGGATCCGAGCCTTCGCACAGAAGGGTGTGTGACAGTGCAAGCGCCTGGATACAATCTCGTCGTACGTCCACGCTTTGTTCGCCAGGATTTGGACGGCGAAGCAATTCAATCGCCTATTGGCGTCAAGTTCATTTCTTTCCCGGTCAGATTCACTTTGTTTACACCAAGGGAGAAACCAGGCGGAAGCACCTACAACCACGAACTTCATCACATGGTCGTCGCCCACAGACTTATTCAAAACTACAAGTTCCGGCTTGAGCGACGCGTACGGGCTCGCCTCATGAACATCAGGCGTCTGGCCGCCAATCGGCCAGATTTAGCCCATGATCTCTTGTCGCAGAGAACGATCGAAACCATCGTCAGCCAAGAGTACGAACCCTTCTCTGAACATTTTCGCACAGAATACCAAAACCGCCAGTTAGAAGTTCACGCCCGGGAAAACCGCGAGGAAAGCCTGCCGCCTGCTCAGCTACCTGCCGAATGGCACCGGCCGATACCTCGCGGTGG
Organism: Candidatus Nanoarchaeia archaeon; assembly: GCA_035530415.1. Taxonomy (GTDB): domain Archaea; phylum Halobacteriota; class Methanosarcinia; order Methanosarcinales; family Methanocomedenaceae; genus Kmv04. The sequence continues at coordinate 10,095 of DATKUV010000223.1, forward strand.
CGACCGCGGATTTTACCATCGAAGTACGGCGCGCTAAACCGTGAAAAAAAGGTGGAATAGAGAGCAAAGCTTACCTCGCCGTAGGCTGAACCCATCAGTTTCCGCCCATTCAGAGCGTGAACTTGATTACAAATAAGAAGCTGAAGGATATCCCGAATTTGTTTAACCCGAAGAATCTGATATAGGTTTACAAAATCAGACGCACGATTACAAAATAAAATACAGATGTAACATAGATGTAATCTCAAAAGGGGTCCAAATTTATGTAATTATATGAAAATATGATATATTTGCTCCATGTCACGCTCATTAAGAATTGAATTCACCGGTGCCTGGTATCATGTAATGAACCGAGGCGCAGGTTATCGAAATAATTCCCACGATAATAACCATCGTTCTCTATTTATGGATTTGCTGTCAGAGATAGACAGAATGTTTCGAGTAGAAACCCATGGTTATCGTTTGATGGATAAACACTGATCTTGTTGGTGCACAGATGGCAAAGGCAGTGTATGCGAGATTGAGATCATGAATGCTGAATTACAAACTAAAGTGCAGGCGCGTCCTGCGCAGAATTTCACACCAGTTCAGACAAATCTTTTGCAAAGAAAGTGTACTTTATGTAATAAATCCGGATTGTTGAAAGATTCAGAACAGGATAAAGAAAAGCTAACCTTGCAGCGCAGTTCTGTTGATCAGGCTGTAACTACTACGGTGCTGCCCATTGTGCATGAGGTGCTAAGATCGCCAGGGCAGCCGCTTGATTCTGAGACACATGCATATATGGAACCGCGCTTCGGGCATGACTTTAGCAGGGTGCGAATACATTCAGATGTGAAGGCAGCGGAGTCTGCACGGGCAATCGATGCCCTGGCCTACGCTGTAGGACAGGATGTGGCTTTTGCAGAGGGAAAATATAGGCCAGATACGAATGCAGGAAAATCTCTAATAGCGCATGAACTGGCGCATGTAGTGCAACAAGAGCGGAGATCATCCGTTTCTCATCCAGAAGATAGTGCAGACTTGGCCGCGAGGCAAGTCTTGGAAGGCCAAGCGGTGTCAAGCTCTCTTGTTGAGGGCGCACCATACGGCTTGTATAGGCAGCAAACAGAAACCTCCAAAGAAGAGAAGAAAAAACCGGGCGAAAAAGCAGGAAAAGAACAAAAGGTCATCGTTCCAGCAATAATACCACCTGAAAAAAAGACAAAAACTCCAGATATGCCATCACGTATCCCGATTCCCTGGTTAAGCGCTGGTAGTTTTAGCCTTGGGTTACGTTTGGGCTTCCCGAAACTGGCTGAGGGGACAGAGTTGCAGAAGAAACTGTTCAGTGGAAAACCAGATTATCTAAAAGAGTCTCTTCAACGCGCGCAAATCATCGATCAAATGCTCACAGGTAAGGTACCGACTGGCTGGGAGGCGGCAGATAAGGGAGAGCTTGCAAGATACGCCTGGGGGATTTTCTCAACGAATATTGCTCCTGATCTGGCCGCGAAGATCACGAGCGGGCTATCGACCTCTACAGGTCCTGGAGGTCTCTCATACGAACTTGATCTCGTATTAATTACAGATTTCAGTAAAGAAATTGGCGGGGGTGCTTCTTTTACAGTGCGATGGTAAGGAGCAAACATCCATATTGTCAATGGGACCAGTGTCGCTGGAACATGGTGAAGAGGTCTCAAATGTAGACGGCGGTGCATTTGAGGTTGCGCAGGGATCGAGGGCACAGGTTGTTGGGGCGCAGGTGGCAAAGGCAGTGTATAGGGGATTGAGGTAATGAGTACTGAATTACAAACTAAAGTGCAGGCAAGTCCTGCGCAGAATTTTACACCTGTTCAGACGGGTCTTTTGCAAAGAAAGTGTACATTGTGCAATACACCCGGGTTGGTGGAGGATTCAGAGCGAGATAAGGAAAAGCTAATTCTGCAGCGCAGTCCTGTTGATCAGGCTGAAACTACTACGGTGCCACCCATTGTGCATGAGGTGTTGCGCTCGCCTGGCCAACCGCTTGATCCTGCAACACGCGCTTATATGGAGCCGCGCTTCGGGCATGATTTCAGCAGGGTGAGTGTGCATACGGATGCGAAGGCAGCAGAGTCGGCGCGGGCGGTGAATGCACTGGCATATACGGTCGGACAGCATATTGTATTTGGTGCAGGGCGGTACAGCCCACAAATAGGACATGGACGAAAGTTGCTCGCTCATGAGTTAGTACATACGATTCAACAAAATGCAGATACAAACAAAGTCGCATCGAGCAACAGAATCCCGATAAGTAAACCGAATGATGTGAGTGAAAAAGAAGCTGAAGTCGCTTCCACAGTAGGCGTCTCAAGTCAACATCAATTGAAACCATTCAAGGTACAGCATCAACTGGGAAATACAACAATTCAACGAGCTATTCGAATTCCACGAATTGAAGATAGCACATCGCGAGAAGCTCGGAGGCAGATTAGTCTAGCACGAGAAGCGCTCAGGGACTCTCGTCTTACCTCAGAAGCTCGTAGTTCAGTGCAGTCCCGCATCCGGGAGGCTGAAACTGCGCTAAGAGCTTATAGACGAACGGTGGGTTCATCCAGTACGGGTCCTATGTTTGCCACAACAACTACAGGTCCTAGTGCTATAATAGCCGTAGTTGCCTTGGGGATTATGGCGTTTGGAACATGGATAATTGGTACCAGTGCCATCCGTAATCCTGCTAATAGTGAAGCTACACAAGAACTCGGTAGAGCATTGACGCGTTTAGGCGAAGCTCTTACACGTGCACAGCCTCTCCCTGCTCCTCAAGAAGTTCCTGTTCCTGAAGAAGTGACCGAACCCCGTCCCCCCGGTGAAGTGATCCCCATTGAATCACATCCTCGATATCAGCCTCATTTCCAAGAACCTATCCCCGAACCCCCAGTTTCTCGACCATTAGGCCCAGACATTTTTATCTTACCGAGGCCAGAACCGCGGAGACCCAGGCCACGGCGGCGTAATGAATGCTTCGAGCAAAACCCAACCTTCATACCTTGCGACGGCTTTTGGAATATCTACGAAGCAGCGGCCTATTTTCTCCAAGTCCAGAATGAAATCGACGTCGAATTCGATGCCCTTAGAGAATGCCATGGACGTACTAGTTTTGTTCCGAACGTAATCGAAGCATGTGATCACGGCCCCGGCGAAAATTGGCATTGCCAAGTCGAAGGTGCTTTCACTCCACTTAGTATTTTTGGCTGCTTATGTTGTGAAGAAGATGGAACTGCAGGACATGTTTGGCGAGGTGCTCACTGGTCAAGAGGAAGATAGTAGAATATGTCGTTTAGTCCTTCAGTCTTTTTGATCGATGCCAATATACATTCCTGCATGGATGCTATTATTGATTTTAACTAAATGAACCACCAGTCATTCTAATATGCTTAATTATACACGTTGTCCGGCAACACCGATCCCAATAATTCACAGGAAATATAATAAAAAAATATTTTAAAGGAGGATTTGCATACAAATGACCACATTCCCAAACTCCCCCCGCCTGATGAAAGGCGCAATCATCGGCATTGACATATTCAATCCGGTATCAAGCGTAATACAATTCCAGTACAATCCGGAAACCCTCACCCGTACACTTCAGGCACAAACATCCGGGGAAGGTGGAAATTCATCAGAAGCCTTGCGCTTAAAAGGTGCACCACAAGAATCCATCACACTGGAAATAGAGATCGATGCCACAGACAAGCTTGAAAAAGGAGATAATAATGCTACCAGCATGGGCATCTATCCACAATTATCTGCACTTGAGATGCTCATCTATCCCAAGAGTTCTTTGGTCATTGCTAATACCGTGCTCCTTGCCGCCGGAACCATTGAGATAATCCCACCAATGGCACCCCTGACGCTTTTCATCTGGGGACCAAAAAGAGTGCTGCCAGTACGTTTGACCAGCTTCAGCATCACAGAAGATGCCTATGACACAAATCTTAATCCAATTCGCGCCAAGGTGTCCTTGGGTCTAAGTGTACTCAACTACAACGATCTGCCAGTGACGCATCCAGGCTACCACCTGTTCCTGGCCCACCAGGTGGTCAAAGAAACCATGGCTACAATTGGAAGTGTAAGTGGAAAGTGAGGAAAACTATGTTTGAAACAACAAGCCGTTATAATGCAGTGGAAAATGCCACATTAACCACACCGGCCGGGCGTAACACAATATATAAAAAGCGGCGATTTTTGCCTCAGGGTGAAAACATACCGCTTCTGGTAGAGGTCACTGTTATTGAAAATGACAGGCTGGATATGATCACTGCCCGCACACTGGGCGACCCCGAACAGTTCTGGCGCATTTGCGATGCCAATAATACAATGAACCCATTTCACCTCACCACCAAACCGGGGCGAATGTTGCGCATACCTGAGCCACAGTTTTGAGGAATAAACATGAGTCTGCTGGGAATTCATTTCACATTATTGGTAGGACATACGGTCCCGGTGCCAGCCCCCCCATTTCTCATCGAATCATTGCAAAATGTAGAGGTGACCCATAATGATGATCAACGCTCCGGTTTTCAGATCACTTTCAGTATCGGTCGAAATGGACCCGGGGATTTGCTGGACTATCAGCACCTCAGTACTCCTCTTCTGAAACCTTTCAACCGCATCATACTCATTGTAACATTCAATGCAATACCCAGGGTGATCATGGACGGTATTATTACCAACCATCAGATGCAGCCAGGTAATGAGCCAGGGACATCAACACTGACCATCACAGGTGATGATGTGAGCTTAATGATGGACCGGGAAGAAAAATCAGTTGAGCACATCGGTCAGCCTGATATGCTCATTGTTACCAAGATAATCTCAAGTTATGCACAATACGGACTGATCCCGAAAATAATCCCGCCACTCTCAATTGACCAGCCAATACCCATTGAACGAACTCCAGTACAACGGGGTACTGATCTGGAATATCTCAAGACCCTGGCAGAGCGCTATGGTTATGTTTTTTACATCATACCCGGTCCCGTACCTCTTACCAATACAGCCTACTGGGGACCGCCTGTAAGAATAGGTATGCCACAGAGTGCATTGACTTTTAATATGGGGCCTCAATCGAATGTATCTTCAGTTAACTTCCAACAAAATGCACTGGATCCTGTCATTGTTTCAGGTAATGTAACAGATCGGCAGACCAACCAGAGCATGCCGGTTCAAACCTTCACCAGCACACGTATTCCCCTTGCAACCCAATCAACTCTATTAACTAATTTACCTAATGTCAGAAAAATACGCCCCGAAAATTCGGAAGGGTTGAGTTATATGCAAGCCATGACGCAGGCCCAGGCAAGAATGGATTCCTCACTTGATAACGTAGTTACTGCCAATGGAGAATTGGATGCCTTGCAGTATGGTGATATACTGATACCCAGGGGGCTTGTAGGGCTCAGGGGTGTCGGATACAGCTATGACGGATTATACTATGTAAAACGTGTGACCCATACCATTAGAAATGGAGAGTACAAACAGAATTTTTCCCTCACACGTGAGGGTGTGGGTTCAACAACACCGGTGGTTAGACCATGACTGATTTTTTAAGTAAATATAGGGGTACGGTAGAGAATAATATTGATCCAATGCAGCTGGGCCGCATCCAGGTCAACGTTCCATCCGTACTGGGTGAAGGACGCATGAGCTGGGCAATGCCATGTGTACCTTACGCAGGTTCAGGAGTTGGTTTTTTTGCCATCCCACCCGTGGGAGCCAATGTATGGATAGAGTTTGAAGGTGGAAATCCTGATTATCCAATCTGGAGCGGGTGCTTCTGGGGAGTTGGCGAAGTTCCTGCCATGCCTGCAATAGCCGGGATGAAGGTCTTAAAGACCGACATGGGGACAATAACCATCAACGATCTGCCAGGCGTAGGTGGAATCACTATTGAGACCACAACAGGCATGAAAATAGAAATTAACGCGCTTGGTATTGAGATCACGAACGGACAGGGTGCCAGTATCAAACTTACAGGCCCGCAGGTATCTATCAATGATGGCGCACTGGATGTGATCTGATGCCAGGCTTTTTACTGCATGTGGGTGCGACGGTTATGTGTGCTCATGCCGGGCAGGCGCAACCGACCGTTCCGAATCCACGCGTCAAGGTAGGTGGCCAGCCGATAGTGACTCAGACTACCATGTATACCATTGCAGGTTGTCCATTTACTACCCCGGTACCTGCTCCGATGCCCTGTGTTACCGGGCAATGGGTATCTGGAGCGACACGGATACTTGCAGGAGGACAGCCTGTATTACTCATGGATAGTCAGGCAATTTGCGTACCAAACGGCACGCCTCTTAATATAGTTGTTACACAAACCAGAGTGAGGGGAGTATGATACAGATAAATTATCCATTCCATATTGACGGTCGGGGCAAGACAGCAGATACTGATCAGGATGACCATATACGTGACCTGATAGAACAGGTGTTGTTCACCACACCAGGTGAGAGAGTGAACCGGCCGGATTTTGGCAGCGGATTGATGCAACTGGTTTTTGCACCCAACAGCGATGAACTGGCTACTGCTACCCAGTTTATGGTACAGGGGGCCCTGCAGCAATATCTCAGCGATCTGATCCAGGTGCTAAACGTTAAAGTGGAGAGTGAAGCAGCAACATTGCAGGTCACTGTTGAATACATGGTCCAGCGAAATCAACAAAGCCAAGTGGCCCGGTTTTCAAGGGAGGTATAAAATGGGGATTCAATACTATTGCAAGAACGAAAAGCGACGCCAGGCTATTCTTCAACAATTCATCCTCAATGGGATAGATTTTCTGGAAGTACTTGATAATAAAGCACCCGAAGGGAGTCCCCGCCAGTGTACATTACTGGTTTATTTTATCAATCCTGCACCTGATGATCTAAAATCAAATAATATAAGGATTTATGGTGGTGTGAGGGTCACCGAATTTGAAGTGAAATGGGCTGTACGTGGAACTGAAATTGAGAGTTTATTCACTGAAGGATTGATAATTGAAGAAGAACGGGATGCTTTCCTTGATCTTGATAAATTGGACCACTTATTACTGGTGCGAACTGATGTAAGAGGTGATTTTTCCAATTATCATCTATGTCTTGTCCAATCACAAAATGATCCACAACCTCCTGTCAATATAGATCCTATCCTTTGTTGTGTTGAGTTTTCCTTTAAGATTGATTGTCCTGGTGAATTTGATTGTAAAGTTCTACCAGAGTGTGCCCAAAAACATGCAGCTGAACCACTTATCGACTATATGGCAAAGGATTTTGCAAGTTTCCGCCGTTTGATGCTGGATCGATTATCCATAATAATGCCTGATTGGAAGGAACGCAATCAGGCTGATCTGGGAATTGCACTTGTTGAATTGCTGGCGTATGCAGGAGATCAACTTAGCTATTATCAGGATGCAGTTGCCACTGAAGCATATCTGGATACAGCCAGAAAACGGGTGTCACTGAGGCGTCATTCCCGTCTGCTTGACTATCCCATGCATGACGGCTGTAATTCCCGGGTATGGGTCTGCTTCGAGGTGACTGATGGAAATGTCGTACATCTTAAAAAAGTAGATAATTCCACTGGACGCCGGACACGGCTTCTAACAAAATGTGACGAAAAAGCAGTATTAGATGATGAAAGTTTTACTGATATTATCTCAAAATATCATCCGGAGGTCTTTGAACTTTTACACGATGTAAGTCTGTATTCGCCCCATAACCCTATATATTTCTATACATGGGATAATGAACTATGCTGCCTTCCAAAAGGCGCTACAAGCGCAACGTTAAGAGATAAAACAGATAACAGGCTGCTACTTCGTACCGGAGATGTGCTGATCCTGGAGGAGTTAATTGGGGCAGCCACAGGTGAAGATTCTGATGCCGATCCTACTCACAGGCATGCTGTGCGATTAACCCATGTTTATCCAGAAGCTGAGTTAAACAATGATCAAAATCTAACGCCTGGACCGATGGCCATTGATTCCCTTACAGGCCAGGCCATCGTGGAGATCAGCTGGCATCCTGAAGATTCATTACCATTTCCATTGTGCATCTCCACGCGCGTAAGAGGTAACATAATAACTGATATGGCCTGTGCCCGTGGGAATGTGGTTTTGGTAGATCACGGACGCACATTTGAAAAAGAAGAACTGGAACCATCTTCAGTTCCAACAAACGGGATGGAGGCATATACGCCGCTTCTCTCAAAAACGGATATAACTTTCAACTGCTCATATGATCATGATACGGCCCTGGAAAAACCTGCATCTTCAGTGCTATTGCAAGAACCGGGTGAAGCACTGGCTGCTGTGCAGTTGAACGATGGTGGAGAAATTTGGTCATCCAGGCGTGATCTACTGTCCAGTGACAGATTTGCCCAGGAATTTGTTGTTGAGATGGAGAGCAATGGCACGGCCCAACTTCGATTCGGGGATGATGTACTTGGCAAAAGACCTGCACCGGGTGCCACTTTTAAAGCAGCGGTCCGTGTGGGAAATGGTCATGCGGGCAATGTAGGGGCTGAGGCTATCTCACATATAGATCCACTGGAGAGCACAGGCGATCTTCCTATTGCCCGATTATGGAATCCATTACCGGCATATGGGGGAATCGATGCCGAAAAGATGGAGGAGGTTCGTCTCAATGCTCCACAGGCATTTCGAGTGCAACAGCGGGCTGTTACTGAGGCTGACTATGCTGATGTAATCCAGCGTCATTCTGAAATACAAAAAGCAGTGGCTACTTTGCGCTGGACCGGCAGCTGGTACACGATGTTTATTACTGTAGATCGCAAGGGGGGTCAAGAGGTGGATGATAATTTCAGATCAGAGCTTCTGGGTTTTTTGGAACGTTTTAGAATGGCAGGACATGATGTCGAAATAAATGTACCTCAATTCGTGCCATTAGATATAGCTTTCACAGTTTGTGTAGCACCCGGGTACATGAGTCACGAAGTGAAACTGGCACTGCTTGAAAAATTTAGTAGTTTTGAAATGCAAAATGGGAGGCGTGGTTTTTTCCATCCAGACAATTTAACATTTGAGCAAACGGTTTATCTAAGCAATATTGTGGCTGAGGCCATGCAGATACCGGGTGTAATGTGGATAGATACCAGTAAATCCCCGCTACACCGATTCAAAAGGTTGAGACAGCCTTCATTTGGAGAACTGGATGATGGAATGATTAAATTTGGACGGCTTGAGATAGGGAAGCTGGACAATGATCCAAATTTTCCTGAAAATGGCAAGATTGAATTTATTATGAAGGGGGGAATATGACTATTCCTGAAAATGAAAAGAAACTGGATACGTGCGGGTGTTGTGAGGGAACTACACCGCAAGAACGACATTATAACCGTCCAGGTCAACCAGCGATATCTTATCGATTGGGTACTCACTCTACATTCCTGAGCCGAATGAAGGAGCGTATTTCCAAAAAAACTATTCCAGATGGTAAGAATGAAGGTAGTAAACCTCTTAGAAAACTCACAACCCGCTCCACAGATGACCCATCCATTGCAATTCTGGATGCCTGGGCTCTGGTAACTGATGTGTTGACATTCTATCAGGAGCGGATTGTCAATGAAGGATTTCTTCGAACAGCCACACAAAGGCGTTCAGTACTGGAAATGGCACGAGCGATCGGGTATGAATTAAAACCTGGTGTTGCTGCCAGTACATACCTGACATTTACTCTTGAAGATGCCAAAGGAGCCCCCGGTATAGCAACAATAAAAGAGGGTACAAGAGTTCTCAGTATTCCCGGCCAGAATGAAAAATCCCAGATTTTTGAAACAATTGAAACGATTGAAGGAAGAGCAGAATGGAATGCCTTAAAACCAAGAATGACTGAGCCACTTAAACCCGGACTGGGTGCAAAAGAGGTATACCTTAGTGGCGTAGATACCGGCTTGAAGCCGGGAGACGGTTTGCTGTTTGTTGGAGATGAGCGTGAATTTGATTTAAGCAGTGAACGCTGGGATTTTCGTAAAGTACAGACCGTAACTACCGATCGGGTCGCCGGATACACAAAGGTGACATGGGACGAAGGGTTGGGATGGAAATTTGGAAATAGAATTATCCTGCCACCACAAAAAAACCTCAAAATATACTCATTTGGCCAGCAAGCAGCATTATTCGGATACAATGCACCCGACTTTCGGGCTATGGCGGATAGCGTGAAAGATGCATATCTAGGGAGAGATCATAAAATCACTGATATAGAATGGCCGGATTTTTCGATTTCATCGACTGATACTATTTATCTTGACGCTATTTACAAACAGATATTACCTGATAGCTGGTTGATTTTAGCCATTCCAGAATATAGAGAGATCTATCAAGTTGGAGCTGTTGTAGAAGATTCCCAATCAAATTTTACAATCTCAGCTAAAACCACAAAGGTAACCCTAAAAGGTGAAAATCTGCACCTGTTCAAGAACAAGTTGCGCGATACTGTTGTTTTTGCCCAGAGTCAATTGCTTGAAATGGCTGAAGTTCCTATTTCAACTAATATTTTAGGAAATTCCATCACTCTGGACTGTAAGATCGATAAATTGTCTGAAGGACAACTGATGGTTGTCTCAGGTGAAAATGTGGCAAATGGGGAGGATGTCAGTGAGATAGTAACACTTTTTGAAACTGAAGATGTCGAGGATTTAACAAATATCGTTTTTTCTCCGGCTTTATTTAACACTTACTACCGGGATACTGTCACCATTAATGCCAATGTAGTCAGGGCAACACATGGTGAAACTGTGTCTGAAGTGCTTGGGAGCGGAAATGCCAGTGAGTCGTATCAGAAGTTTTTATTGAAAAAAGCACCGCTTACCTATGTATCTGCATCAACA
>DATKUV010000224.1:0-7900 GCA_035530415.1 Candidatus Nanoarchaeia archaeon
GGCAGTGGGTATTCCCCAATTCCAGAACAGCTCTCCCATCCCTTCACTGGCAAGATCACCTTTTTGCCGTGCTCTATACACTTCAACTCCAGCCCAGCTGGTTCCTCCCAATCCACCCACATCGATTGCAGATACTCCAACATCGCAGAGTTTCTTTGCAACTTCGTTGCTGATACCTGCCCCAGTTTCTTTCACGATCACCGGGACCTTAAGACTCCTGCATACCTGCCTGATAAGCTCAAGTCCTTCCACAGCATCAGTTTCACCTTCTGGTTGTATGGCTTCCTGCAGGAAGTTTAAATGGATGGCCATGGCGTTAGCATCGATCATTTCCGCTGCCTGATTGACGCCTTCTAATCCGTGTTCCTTGATCTGCTGCACGCCAATGTTCCCAAAAACGAATGCATCAGGTGCAGTATCCCTTACCACTCTGAACGACTCTTCAAGATGTGGGTCTTCCAGAGCTGCTCTCTGGCTGCCAACCCCAATGCCAATTCCCATTTCCTGGGCGGCAAGAGCAAGGGATTTGTTCACGTCTGTGGTATCCGGATGACCTCCGGTCATGGAAGCTATCAACATTGGAAATGCTAATTTATGGCCAAGAAATTCGATTGATGTATCAATTTCTACTTTATTGATCTCTGGTAGTGCCTTATGTATTAATGTAATATCGTCGAATCCGGTCCGGCTTAAGTTATGTTCATCCTTATGCGCCTCAACCATGCGATTATCACAAAGTTCCAGATGTTCGATCTTCCTATTTGACGTACTCATTTAATTACCATTTATGTATTAAACACTCATTTAACCTTTCGTACAAGTGTACCGATAGCGGCTCCTTTCATGAATTCCTGGATGTTGCCTGGTGCTGCTGCATTGAATATCCTGCTTTCAATTCCGGTCATATCTGCCAGATCCACCAGTTCCTGCACCTTTCCAAGCATACCACCAGTGACATCGGTATGAGATGATCCGCCTATTAGGGAACGTATCTCATTGAACGAGGCCGGAGTTATTACAGGAATGGTCTGTCCATTAGCATCCAGTACTCCATCAGTATTGCTCCCAATGCCTATTTTATCGGCGCCCAGTTTTCTGGCAATGTAAGGAACGATCCGGTCACCACTTAACACAGCACCGCCTCTGGTTTTGTCCATGACAACATCACCGTGCAGCACCGGAACCAGTTTACGATCCAGCATCTCTTGAATAGGGTCAATGAACATTTTTTTAATGCGCCCGTTTTCCAGCATGAAACTATTAAATGGGTGTACTGGGACTGCCTGCACTCCTGCTGACACCAGTGCAGCTACTATAATAGTGTTAAGCTCTTTGACTGATCGATGGGTTTCAATTACTCCTCTGGCATGAAATTGTTCAGTTAAGTTGTATTTCAAAGCAAGAGGATGACCAAAAGACCCGGCACCGTGTACAATAACCAGATTACTGTGACCTGAAGCTATTTCCTTAGCAATTCTGGTAATCTTATCATTACAGGCTTTTGGCACATTACTGGATTTTTCAGTTATTATGCTGCCGCCTATCTTTAACACGGTTAGATCGTTCATTCTTCCCGCACTCCCTGAGATGTGGTTCTGGTGATTATCGCCTGATAGCCTGTCTCTTCTATGGCATTTGCTACTTCATAAGGTCTATCAGTGATAGCTACCATACATCCACCACCGCCGGCACCAGTGGTTTTGGCACCCCATGCACCTGCTTTTCGGCTGGCCCATACAAGTTTTGAGAGTTCCTCAGAACCCACATCTAATGCATCCAGCAGTGCGTGGTTAATATTCATCAGACGCCCCAAGGCAGGATACTCTTTACTGGCGATCAATGTTTCAGCGTAGCATGAGAGGCTGCCAATGGTTTCTATTACAGGTTCAATGGTCTCGGGATACATTTCCTTCATTTTTTTTACATTTGCCACCAGGTCTTTGGTAGACGAGAACTTGCCTGTATTGCCTATCACAATAGCACATTCGGGAAGGGAAAGTTTTCGTTTGTCAGGTATCATAACGGCACCACCCATAGTAGACACAAAGGTATCTGTGGGACTTGCCGCACCCTGTACTTTAAGTTCGATAGTATGTCCAAGAGTAGCGATCTCTTCTAAAGATAAACCGATTTCAAAATGTATATTAAGAGCATACAGGGCTGCAATAGTTACAGCACCTGATGAACCTAAACCAGAGCCTATCGGAAGATCAGAATCTATCTTGATATTTACACCCTCAGGGATGTATTCTTCCATCTCCTTGATACACTGGGTAACATATGGGTGATTGTTAGTATCCAGACCTGTGATCCCAATACTTGAACTGATCACGTGTTCATTTGCTTCCTGGACACTCACCCGGGTGCGCAGATCCACTGCACAGGCAATAGCTTTTTTTTGGTACACTACCGCATGTTCACCAAAGAAATATATTTTACCGGGCGCACTACAGGAAGTAATTGTCATATTTTCATTATTGGATTATGATACCAGCATAACCCACTACACCTGAAGTGTCACCAGACACTTCAGCACTGGTGGTATATTTAAGCAAAGTACCTTTTTGTACACCCAGTGCTTTTGATGCAGTCAACATGGCCGATATGGGACCATATCCACAGACAGAAGCATTTCTTTCAGCTATTCGCCTGTAGAATTCATCCACATCCAGTGTTAGTACACTTTCGATCAGGTAATTATCAGTATCCCTCGCTATCTTGTCAGGCACATAATGGCTAAAGTCGCTGGAAGCTATGATCACTATTCTTTTATCGCTGTCCGATATGGCTTTGAATAACTGATCACCCACTTCCATAGCAGTTTCCTGATCCTGCAATCCCATGCAAATGGATACAATCTGGAATTCATGGGAAAAACGATGCTGTAAAAATGGTAGCTGGACCTCAATGGAATGCTCGTACTTATGAGCAATTTCATCAAGATCAATAATTCCTCCTGCTAATTTTTTTACCAGGTCTTTATCGACAGGGACTTCACCTAATGGCGTGCTCCAGTTTTCCTGGGAGACTGCAACAAGTGAACCCGCTCCGGTATGATTTGGACCCAAAAATACATAAGTATCAGCTTCAGGAAGGACGGCATAAACACTGGTTGCAGTGGCACCTGAATAAACATAGCCTGCATGGGGGACCACTGCTCCTATTACATCCAGAGTTTTATTAGTTGTTTCAGAGAAACATCTATTTAGTTCGCGTTTCAAATGTTTCAGGTCGCCAGGATAGAACTGGCCAACCACTGCCGGTTGTCTTATATTTCCACCGCCTTTAAATATGGTTTTTTTTATTCATTATTTCTTAAAGCTCAGTTTCAAAATCTTCCATTGTCAGGTTGAAAGGAATCCCTTTTAGTTCAGTGGTCTTTTTTGATAAAAGGAAATAAACCAGTGAAAGGGCTTTTCGTCCTTTGTTGTTTGTAGGAATTATTAGATCGACATTTGAAGTGGAATTATTCGTATCACATAAAGCGATCACTGGAATACCCACGCTCACCGCTTCTTTAACTGCCTGAGCATCACCGTGTGGATCTGTCACCATCATGATATCGGGTTCAGTATAGATATCCAGAATAGGGTTTGTGAGGGTACCAGGTATGAACCTGCCCAATATGGCTTTAGCACCAATCGTTTTTGCAAATATTTTGACAGGATGGTGTCCATACTGCCTGGCTGATACGATCAGTATCTTAGTGGGATCATATTTTTCAAGCAGAGCTGCTGCCATTCGTATTCTTTCATCTGTTGACTGAATATCCAGTACATACAGCCCATCGGTCCTAACCCTGTAGACAAATCTCATCATATCTTTTGTCTTCTGCTGGGTGCCAATATGAATTCCAGCAGCCAAGAATTCGTCTAGTGGGATTATGGAATTATAACCGATATCTTTTACTACATCACTTTCAACTTCCATTATTTCACCTTTTAATTATTATTATTATTATTTTACGTTGTGTTTACGTTTTGGGCTCTTTTTACCGTTATTGGTATTACTCCCATTTCCAGTTCTCTTAAAGCGATATCGATAGGTTCACCTGAATCATCTTCTAAAAGCACGGGTGCTCCCATTGATATCTGCAATGCACGGGCACCGATGATACGTGCACGTTCGTAACGGGTATACTTATCAATTTTCAAAAATCTCACCTACAAAAACAATACTTTAACAACGAATGCTAATAACAGTATTTTATATTAATCCTAATAGTAATTTTATTTATTCTCCCAGAGTCCCTCTGGGAATGGTTTCATTTCGATTCTATAACCCTTATTTGACTCAGATTCCTCTGGAATAAAGATGGGGTTGCTGAGATTTGAACTCAGGTTACGGCGTCCCGAACGCCGCAGGATGGTCCAGGCTACCCTACAACCCCTATTGATACGGGGCTAAAGTATCCACGAGTTTAATATGAGTAAGAAGCATCCTGCGACAGCAGTATCTTTCAATACCAAGGTCGTCCATGACCTTGCCGGGATCTTCAAACTCAGCAATTCGCCTCTCATATTCTTCCCACACGCTGGAAATTACTTTCCCGCATGTGAAACATCGTACTGGAATCATCCTGTTAATTCACCTGTATGATTTCTGGGTCTTGGCTCTTGCACCTGAACCACCGAATTTCTTTGTTTCTTTCTGTCTGGAATCGTTGACCAGAAGGTTTCTATCATAACTGAGCATTGCATCTTTTAATGCAAGATCACCTGTCCATTCAACAAGTCCTTTGCCAACAGCAGTTCTAACTGCATCTGCCTGTCCAATTACGCCCCCTCCTTGCACATTCACATCAATGTCTATCTTTGACATTACTTTTTCATCAACAAAGGTTAATGATTCCATGATCTTAAGTCGTGCGATCTCAGGTTCGTGGATCTCAAGGGGTTTTTTGTTTATTCTGATTCGCCCTTTCCCATCTTTAAATGTTGCTCTTGCAATAGCAGTTTTCTTTTTTCCTGATGTATTGATAACTTTTACCAATTTTCACCCCTCCATATTAGAATTTTGCACCCAATTTATGACATAGTTCTTCCAGTTTCATATACTTGACAGAACTCAGTCGTTTAATGCTTGCTTCCTCGATGGATTCGAATTCTTCATTGTTCAATTCCTCGGGTACACCAATATAGGTCTTAAGTCTTGACATGCTATCCCTGCCTCGTGCTTTCTTGTATGGGAGCATGCCTCGTATAGTTCTTTTTAATAATTGATCCGGACGCTTCGGGAAATAGGGTCCAAATTCCTTATTACCCCTGTCAACATCCTGTTTATATTCAGTAAATGTGGTAACTTTGGAGCCAGAAACGATGGTTAACTCGGCATTCACAATGTTAATCTCTTCTCCATTTAAAAGTCTTTTAGCTACGATACTGGAAAGTCGTCCCAATATCATCCCATCTGCATTAATTACTGTCATTTCACAAACCTCACTGCATTATTTTTATACCTGAGCCTTTGGGATTTGATTTTACCAGCTCTTCGATAGTGAGGCATTCGCCCCCTTTTTCTAATATCTTCTCTATCGCACCGTCACTGAAGCTTAGTGCTGCCACAGTTAGCTTGTGTTCAATGCTGCCTGCACCCAGTACTTTTCCAGGAATTAAAACAGTATCATCTGCATTGGAATTTCTGTTTATTTTGCTCAGATTGACTTCAGAATAATTTCTGGTGGGCTTCTCCATTCGCTTTGCGATATCCCTCCAGATATTCACCTCATTTACTCTGGAAATGGTCTTAAGGTCATTAATAAGACTAATGATCCGTGGATTTGTCTTTTTTATATTTTTACTCAAATGTTAGTCCTCCGTTTGACCCGGAATGGGCCTGACTCACGCAAACTTAGGTTGCGTTCGGACAATATTGTCCATGTGCCATGGGGTTGTGCAACCCCTACGGTCGTGTTAAATTGAAATCAAAACAATGTTAACACCGATGTATCTAGTAGTATACCGGTAATTCCGATATATTAGTGGCCTTCATTATACTTGTGCATATAAATAATTTGTCGTGGTTGAGGCTTTGTATTTTTCCATCCCCCAATTCTAATAACTTTTATCTTAAATTGTTTAATCTTTACAGATAATGTCCACCTTGAAGAAGTAGCAGTTTTATACCAACTTGCTCAAGAACTAAAGATAGCCGAAACAATTGATGATACGACCCTATCTCAAATTACTGGGATAAATTCAGGTTAGTCAGAAATAATACCATATTGTACTGAATTCGTCAATATCTTCCCCATCCTGATGGAGCCGTTTTAGATAATCGTAAATGGACACGTCAATATAATTATACGATTCAACCAGTTTCAACTTTGATTCCCAGGGATAGAAGCGATAGATACGCCTGCCATCGGGCTGTATCATGATCACTTCATGGTCCTGCCATGCTCTCAGGTGTGATTTTCCCAGCCTGGGTACATTGAACACAGGTTCGTCGGTTCTCTCAAGGCCGGGCAGTAACCTGGCCTCCTCGGCCCTTTCCTGTTCGATCCTGGAAATGGGCACCCGGTAATCTATTGTTTCTTCCTTGCCTTTCGTATTGAAGGTATAATAAGGATCAATTCCTGATTTTTTCATGGTCTTTCGCAGCAGGCAAGTCTCAAATTTCTTGCTGTTATAATAGGTGAACACCTGTTGATTATAGATGTTGATGCCATGTTTCTTGATCTTTGAAACCACTTTCAGTGTATCAGGATTAATCTCTGTCGGATGCTGGAAATGGGTCATTATGCAAATTTCCCTTTTGCCCAATGAATTGTACTTACTGAGTATGTCTATTAAGCTGTCAGTGATTCGGGAAGGTAAGGTGACCAGCGTTCTGGTTCCTATCCTGATACGCTCCACATGATCTATTTCGGAAATACGCCCCAACAGCCTGTCTAAATAGGAATCGTCCAGGGTAAATGGATCTCCGCCAGTGACCAGGACTTCAGTGATATGAGGATTATTATTGATCCACTCAATAGCCTTCAATACAGAATCTTTTGTGGTCTTACTTTCATCAAGGCTCTCAAGTTCCCAGTTCCTTTGACAGTAGATACATATCTGGGGACAGGAATTGAACGGTTTTAAGATCAATATTTCCGGGTACCTCCTGGTAATACTTTCTATAGGGCTGGTGGATGCTTCTTCCATGAAATCCAGGCTTTCACCTGATTCCCTACCTTTTAAATAATTCCTGCAATAATTTTCGCTGGGCAGCACCTGAGCCCTTATTGAGTGGTCATACTGCTTCCGGTTCTCCTTATCAAATAATGAAAGGTAATATGGTGTTATCTGGAACGAAATGTTGTGTTCTTCAGCTAATTCCAATCCCTTGATCTCATTGGAATCCAATTTCACCAAATGTTTCAGGGTCTTAGAATCAGAGATTAAGTGTTTCAGGTGCCAGAAATAATCGTTCCAATCATTTTCATTTGCATTGAAAAAATGGAGAATATCTTTCTTTAATTCATTTCTTTGCCGTATCAGGTCAGCTTCAAGTCCTGTACGATATCGTTTAAAATAATATTCCATATTACTTGCATATTCATCAAGAAATATGGTTCGCTCAATAGCGGCTTCTTTTCCTGATAATTTCAAATACCGCGGGGTTACCTCTTTGGTATATAAATCGGATTTTCCGTTCAGACCTCTGAATAAGAAAATAAATTCGCAAAGAAATCCTTTACTGATATTCTTTGGCACTCGTTTTTCATTTACGATCCTGAATAATACCCTGAGAGCTGAAAAATTCGTCTGCTTCTCGTTTTGCGTTCTAAATATAGTTCTCAAGACCCTGATGCAATCCCTGGCATTCTTTTTTTCAAGAATGTTCATATCTCTGTCAGAAGAATGCGAATAAATTGAAAAAAGCGATGAATCTTTATTATTCAGGTATTGGAATA
>DATKUV010000225.1:0-17589 GCA_035530415.1 Candidatus Nanoarchaeia archaeon
CTTCATTAAGTTGTGTCAAAATACTGTCCAGTTCCTGTCCGAAAAGCTGGTAAGCCTTCACCATACCACCCTTCTAGTTAAACGGTAGATTCTCAAAATCATCTGTCTCAATACTCACAGACGAAGCAATATGATTCTTAATCATCAAAAGCCATTCCTTTTGCTCTGGCGTGAACGAAATCCCTGATTTCTTCTGCTCTTTGCTCTTAATCGTTATACTCCGTTGTGACAAGAAGTTACATCATAAATTGCCTTGTGCTGCCCCTTCCATTTGGGGTAATCCTACTGAGATATGCGTCAGTAGTAATGCTGGGGTGTAAGGCCCTCAGGACAATATGGAGAAATTTGACAGTCTAAATCAAACAATCTGTTAGGATAAAAACACCATGGAGAAACGAAAGTTGAATCATTGTAAGAGTCGTAAAACGAAACAAGCGAAATTGGACTGAAACGCTTGCACCAAAAGGTACGGAATCAGACTATAGTGGCTCGGAGTACATTATGGGAGATGGACAAATGATTCCCGGCTTAGAGATGGCTCCTAAAGTGTTTGAAAGTATTTGTGATGTAAAACTTGGTAAGCCCTATGTGCTCCCGGAATGTCTGGGTAATGACCTCGCAAGGGGAAATGATGGCTCAGAGGGTAGAGGAATTGGTAAAAAGCGAAAGGCAATTTGTAATGAATTGCATAAAGGTTCTAAATTTGCCTTTGCCCGAAAGGGTGCTGACTTACCAGTGGTGTTTCATTGTATGAATGGAGGCAAACCTATCAATGTGAGATACTCAACGACGCTGAAAAGCGAGAGACTCACAGACGCTTAATGTGTTAATAGGCTGCAGACCGGAATTACAAAAGCAATTATCGAAATGATAACTGCTGCCCGATAAGGGTTATGGAAGACTTGAGCGGAGTGCGGTTAAAGTCGCACGCTCCGTTCTTAGAAGAGGGAGAGCGAGTAATCGCTCTTTCTTATTCGGCCAGCTCTGTTGCAGTTGGGTGTGCCGGCGCAACGTTTGACTTGATGGGTTCCCCCTGAAGTGAATTTGACTGGCTGTGTTTCACCCCAACCATCCTCAGGCGTATAGTAACCGTCTACTAGAGGGGGTGTTTTGTAAGGTGCTGTGAGGGTTGATTCTGGATGAACTGGATTGTTCAGTAATAAATATCAAACCTACCATAAGGGCCGCCAGTAGCAGGAACGGGGCGGTGGGAATGCCAACCAGTGCCAGAACTACGCGTTTCATGGATATGTGGTGTACCTCTGAGAAGCCCACGAATAGCACATAGAAACTGTAGGGCACTGGTACGATCATGCCTGCCAGTCCTAATAGATAAAATATCTCTTGCTTATCATAATATCAAAAATAAATTAAGGTTCTTCATAAGTATATTATTCCCAGGATATTTATTCATATTCTGTATCGATATTTAGATATTGTATTAATTCCAATAATTTATTAATTGTATACATGGAGACAGGAGGTTAATTAATGGCAGTAATCAATGATTCCACTAAAGAAACAGTAAAGAAAAAACTGGAAGAAGGACTGGAAGGTAAGATCACACTGGTAATGTTCACCCAGGAGATCGAATGTAAGTTCTGTACCGAATCCCGGGAACTCGTGAATGAGGTAGCACAATTATCATCCAAGATCGAGGCTAAAATCTATGATTTCATAAAAGATGAAAAAATTGCAAAAAAATATGGTGTGAAAAAGATCCCTGCAATTGTAATGCTTGGTGATAAGGATTATGGGATCCGGTTCTATGGCACCCCATCTGGTTATGAATTCCCTACTTTTGTTGAAGATATGATCAATATATCAAAAGGCATGACCGACCTATCTGATGATATAAAAAAAGAATTAGCAGACATAAAGAAGAAAGTACACATCCAGGTACTTGTGACTCCCACTTGTCCGTATTGTTCAAAAGCTGTTTTGACTGCTCACAAAATTGCAATTGAGAACGACAATATTACGGCTGATATGGTGGAGATCGTGGAATTCCCTGATATTGCTCAAAGATACGGTGCAATGAGTGTACCTAAGATCGTGATCAATGAATTAGCTGATTTCACAGGTGCCCAGCCTCCTGAGAAATTCCTGGAAGAGATACACAAGGCTTTGGCATCAGCTGATAATCCCATGTATATGTAATCGGACAAAATAATTAAGTGATAATATTCAAAATTAATTGAGCTATTCAGTTAGCCACTTAGTGATCAGTTTGACATCAGGTATTTTGCCTGCTATTTTTACCACTCCATCGATCACAACACCCGGGGTCATCATCACTCCATACTCCAGTATCCGATCAATATCTTCTACCTTCTCAACCTGAATGTCCAGACCCAGTTCATCCACTGCCTTTTGAACATTTTTTGTTGTTTGTTTGCATTTTGCGCAGCCAGTACCTAATATTTCAATTTTCAAATCTTAACGCTCCTTGCCTATCCAATCACAAATATCATCATATTCAGGAATACACCCCTCACACATCACCCTGCCGTCAACTAACACAGCTGGAGTAATGGCCACCTTGTATGTCATTATAGTTTCCACGTCTGTTATGGGTATGACCCTGAATTCAGTTCCAACCACAGCCCTCACCACCAGGTTCAATATATCATTATACAATTTACCGCCAATGCCCAATACCTCCACTTTATGTTTTAATCCCTTTCCGCAATCAAAACATATTACTTCACTGCCTTCCCGGTTAGTTGTAAATATCTTGAAACACACCGGACATTTCGCCTCGTGCAAATTACTTTTTTTCTTCTTTAAAGCATAATCCACAAGTGCAGCATTAAAGCAGTTGCATCCACCCTTATCATCCATTACTCACACCTCTATCAGAATTGCTTTTTCAGGACATGTGACTTTGCATAACATACATATCTTACACTCCCCGGGACTGGTAACCAAACATTTTTTGTCCCGCATCTCCAGACTCCGGCTCTTGCAAATTTTTACACATTCCCCGCAGCCAGTACATTTGTTCTCATCTATTATGATTTTAACTATGGTAGTCCCACCTGTTTTTAGATGTAATTGGTCTTAGTCTGAAGTAAATATATTCCTGGTCCTAAGACAGATACTGACCAGCATCAGCATCACTGGGACCTCGATCAAAACCCCAACCACTGTGGCAAGGGCGGCACCTGAATTGAGACCGAACAGCATAATGGCAACTGCAATGGCCACCTCGAAATGATTGCTTGCACCGATCAGTGCGGTGGGCGCCGCATCTTCATACGAAAGCCCGAAATATTTGGATAGACCGTATCCAAGAGCGAAGATAAAAAAGACCTGGATTAACAGGGGCACTGCGATCATTCCGATGATCAGGGGTTGTGCTATTATTACATCACCCTGAAGACTGAATAATGTGATGAGCGTGATCAGGAGTGCACTGATGGAAATGTTGTGCATAACAGGGGAAAATTTCATCTCAAACCACTTTGCACCTTTTGTTCTTAACAGGTGGGCACGAGAGAAGTAGCCAAACACTAATGGAATTCCCACATACAATCCCACAGATAATGCCAGAGTCTTCCAGGGAACCACGATGTCCCCGATCCCAAGCAGCCATCGTGCCAACGGTGCATACAGGATCAACATGGCCAGGCTGTTTATGGCTACCATGACAAGGGTGTGACCCTGGTTTCCCTTTGCCAGATACCCCCATACCAGAACCATGGCAGTACATGGTGCAATCCCCAGCAGTACCATTCCTGCAATATATTGTGACGGCAGGTCCAATTCACCCATCAAAGTGATGGTTGTCATATCTGGCAAGAAGGGGAGGAAAACAACCTTCATAAAGAACCAGGCAAAGAAAAGCATGGTAAAGGGTTTGATCCCCCAATTTATCACGAGCGTGATGAGTACCGGTTTTGGTGTTTTGCCGGCTTTGACCACCTGTTTGAAATCGATCTGCACCATGATGGGATAGATCATGAAGAATAACAGGACAGCGATAGGTAGGGAGACACTATAAACCTGCATTGAGTTGATTGTCTCTGCCAGTCCGGAAAAGGTCCTGCCCAGTAATAATCCCGTGACTATGCAGATAATGATCCATACAGTAAGATATTTCTCAAAAAAGCCCAGTTTTTTTTCATCTGACATTTAGCAGTATCCCGGTTATTTCAATATTTGGTTATTTCAATTATTATTGAAATGATTCAGTATAAAGTTAATGGTCTGACTTAATGTGAAAATCTAATGGATATTAGTTATTTCAATCGTAACCATTAAGACTGTATGAAGTGATTTTTAGACATGGATTATACTGAAGGTAAAATGGGTCGTGTATTCATAGTACGCGTTGATCACGATGAAGATATTTTAATCGAACTTCAAGACCTGGCAAAAAATGAAAACATAAAATCTGCTTTTTTCTATATGCTGGGTGCCGCAGGTAGTGCCGATGTAGTTACTGGCCCCAAAGAAAAAAGTCTGCCACCTGATGTTGATATGACCTCATTTGATGATGCAAGGGAATTGTTGGGTGCAGGAAACATCTTTTTGCAGGACGGAAGTCCAAAGATACATCTCCATGCTGCAACTGGTAATAGGAATGGCATGATCATGGGGTGTTTAAGGAACCACACAAAGGTTTTCATGGTAATGGAAATTGTAATCTTCGAGATTACTGGTATCACAGCAGAGAGAGTGTATGATAAAGACATCGGATTCTCACCCCTGAGATTCTATCAATAGAAAACAAAACAGTGTTAGAATACCTGCTGTTTGCGATATATATTTATTATATCAGTGATTGTAGAGAACACCTTCATGCCCAGGTGGCCTAGTCGGTTAGGGCGCCAGACTCATAGGGAATTGCAGAAGAGCGTCTTATGGTCTCCTGAGAAATCTGGAGGTCACGGGTTCGGATCCCGTCCTGGGCATTTTATTTTTTTCTGTCAAATCGAAATAGTCACCTGATTTTCAATGTACAGGTTTCTGATATATTCCAATACTGTGGGATAACTGAATGCAGAAATGGTCGCCCAGCAGGTCGTCCTCGTCACCCGGGAACTCTTCCTGGCCATCACATCGCTTCATCCCCTGAGCCGCCCATCCCGGGTAACCGGCAGCATGTTTGCTTTTAAAAAGTATAAAAGAAGTAGAAGCAAGTGTGTAAGCTATTATTTGACACTTATTTATAAAATCCAAGCTTAACTTGACGCTATGGTCAAAAACTAATAGTTCGACAAAAACCTTTATCATCATCACATCCCATAAAAACCAACACGAACCATGGATAAAAAACTCTTCGTTCCCCACCCCGGACATTTTGAAGGCCTGCAGGAACTGCTGGCAGGTTCTAAAGACATTTATTCCATATTTATGGCCGGTTCTCCAGATTATATCGGTACAGGTCGCGTAAACCTGGGACATGCCAGTTTGGAAGAGATCGCCCAGCATACAGAATATTGTCATAAGAACAATGTCAAGGTAGAGATGGTACTGAACAGCTCATGCATGGGTGGAAATCAGCTAAGTACCGAAGGATATAATCTTCTGCACTGGTATATTGGCAATCTGGAAGATATCGGTGTGGATACAATAGTTGTTGCAGACCCCTATCTGGTGGAGTTGATTGCGCAGGAATTCAACATACCTGTCGTGGTGAGTGTGCTGGCATTTGTGGACAGTCCCCAGAAAGCAGAATTCTATGAACAACTGGGGGCCAGCTCTATTGTGGTGGATTCAAATGTGAATCGTCACTTCGATGTACTTGAAGCTATCAGGGATGCAGTATCCTGCGAACTAAAATTGTTAGTCAATGAAGGTTGTCTGTACCGTTGTCCATTCAGGTATGCACATTTTAATTTTTTCTCCCACGTGAACGGCCCTCACCCGCGCCCTAATGTACAGGATGACTATTATTACCACAAATGCCTGACTATGCGCATTCAGGACCCCTCACTTCTCCTTAAATCACCATTTATCAGACCTGAAGACCTGAATGAATATGCACATATCACAAATGTATTCAAAATAGGAGGGCGCTCCCATTTCATTAATTGGATTCTTAATTGTGTCAATGCATATGCTAATGAAAGCTATGACGGCAACCTGATGGATCTGATGGACTGCCCCAAGGATCTGATGGATCTGTATAATATTCCCAACAAAGCTCTTGATGGTTCAATTCAACAGTGGAAGAAACACAGTACAGTTTGCCACAAATGTGGCTACTGCAAGCGCCTTGTGGATGAAATTGCCCTGATATATTCAAATAAGGGCACTAAAGATGAAACACTTATACCCTGGAATATTATTAATAAAAAGGGGATTGAAACCTGAATGACACTGAATAATCTGTTAAAAAACCGTGCTGATATCGAAAACGGAATGCGGCATCTAATAGGCCGACCAATTATGGTAACTGAGCTTGACCTTTTTGCACTTCCATGCGGATGTTCTGGGTTAACAGTAAATACCAGAGGGCTGCTTGTGGATGATCTTGAAATTTTTGAATCACACTTGTTAAAACTACTTAAGGATATTTCTCAATCTTTTGAAGTTCCCTCAAAATTTGTATTTGCGAGGATAATCCCAGGTACCCAGGAAATTGCTTCACTTAATATGCGCAATCTATGCCCCCACTGCTATGCAGATTTTTCTACAACTTCTGGAAAGCGGCCCAGACCGGATATATATATTTTACAACTAATAAAACGTAAACGATAGGACGTTTCGAAAATTTAATATATCATAAGTATTATTCATTATAAATTACCTGAAAGGTGATTATTATGGATGAATTTGAATACTTTAAATGCCTGGACTGTTTAAGATATGATCCTGCAGAAGATATGTGTGAGATACATTTCTGGATAGATCCATACGAAAATCCATGCGGCCTGTTCATACTTGACAGTGCATAATTAAGTGGCCAAATGCATGGAAAAAGGTAATACACAAATATAGTTGACAGTTTATTCCTTAAATATGGAATCAATTAACTCAAGTCTATTGTTGAGAATTATATTAATAGTGCATTCAACATCATTTAAATCTGTGAATCCATCATATTTACGGTTCAATCGCTTCTCCCAATTATCCTTCACTAAAAATAATATTTTTGAGTATTTTTTTAATAATTCAAACCTTTCAATTTCAAATTCCTTAGCTAATCTGGGATTTTCAAATACATCTTTGAGAATATTAGTCATTTCTTTTTTATCATAATCAGGGTCTGATAATTGTTTACTTACTGCGTTGTAATAGTCCAGGTTTTTCTGGTTAGTTTTATTGAAATCTTCCATTATATCCCAAATATTTTTAACGATTTGCTTAGCTTCAAGATTTCTCTCACTATCAGTTTCCTCAACCAGTATTTTTGCTCCAGCTTCATTTTTTTTCGTAGAAAAATGGGGTGTTTTCCATTCAGTCTGCAGATCTGCAGCAAACCGTGCAAGCTTATCCAGATAAAATGTAATATCAAATAGATTTTCAGGCATTGAACCCATTTTTCCTTTTAATAAATTTATGGGATTTTCATTGAACTCGTTTTTTTTATATGATTTCAATGTTGAACCGCCGTTAAGGTTCTTTAATTGCATATAATTATATAACCACATTTCCCAAAATTTTTTTGATTGTGGGACATTGTCTTTTAATAATATAAAGTTTTTTTCTTTATCAGTTACCAAGCCATTAGGAATTAATATATCATTAGTAAGGTCTTCAAAAAATTTTACTTCCACTTCCAGTTGTTTCATTTTTCTTTCCTGGCGTGCTTTTTCAGCTTGAATGCGCCTGACATTACCACTTAAGTAATCAGGAGCGTTTTCTGAACTTAGATCAATTAATCCTGAAGAATTGATATTTTGGCCTATTTCACTCATATTATTCACCCATAGAAATCATTTTATATGATGTCATATTAAAGTAGTATAGTGAACATAGATGTTCATAATCGTGGCATTTAATTTAACAGAGAGATTAACATGAAACGTAAAAATATAACACTTGAAAAAAAACATCTGGATATATTATCTCCTTTACTTGAAAAAAATGAAAATAACATAAGCGCCAGTATTAGAGAGATCATCGACTTTGCAGATCTAATGATAAAAAGCTATGGAAGTATTGAAAATGCAATAGACGATGCCGTATCAATTGAAAGGATTGAGAAACAACGTTTGCTGGTTGACCAGGCGATCTGGCAATGGATACTTGAATGTAGTCGCGGTTTACTTCCTGAAAAAAGGATTGTAGAAAGCATAATTGAACCTCGTTTTTTTTCAGATATTGAAGGACTGGCCATTCAGTTCAATGATCTATGCATTAGACTTGGTTGGAAGACAAAAATAAATTTTAAAGAACCGATCACATATATTCTATCAGGTGGAAGTGAAAACCAGCGAGAATTAATTGCCAAACTGATCTGCTCGTGTCTTATCGATCAAAACATTGGAATTAATAGATTATCACATGGATATTCCATCACTAAGCTTGAAATGGTTGAGAGAAACAGTAAAAATGAAGCTTATAATGATTGTTTAACGCGGTTGGGATATCTGGATACTTCAATTAATGAGATCAAATCGCAACCAGAATTCTGGAATTCCCTCATCAAGACACACATTCATACCGATTATCAAATGGTCACGATCCATAGGAAGAATTATGAAGATTTGACTTCTGGAATTGAACCTGATGATACAGATATATTTTCAATATTTTCAGGAATGCCCTGTATTGACATCAATCTTCAACAACTTCTGCCTGTTATTAAATCTGTATTTGAGACATCCGGGATAGTAGACAGAGTTGAGATCGACCAGGATACGCTAAAAATCTTCCATTCTTATACTATAGACAAAGCAATTAAGGCAACAACCAGGACCGTATTGAACATTCTTGAACAAAATGGATACCACTACGAAGCAATTCAGACATCACGTATCATCACTTTGAAGCATAAGACAGAGATAGATGGCAGGATAACAGAATTAATTGACAATCTGATAAGTTCAAAGGGCAATTTCAACCATGAATTGATGACATTTTTGATATTCCTGGATGGTATTAAGGATAAATCCCTAATAAATACCAAAGCTAATGAATTGGGATTCAGAATGGGAGAACAAATATTAAGGGAATATGAAAACGAATTTAACATTAAAGAGTGGGACCTTGGAAAGTTTAAGGAAGCATTTTCAGATATTGATCAGAAGGTCGGAAGGGAATCAAGTCTTGAACTAATTGATGCTAGTGTCATGCATTACATTGTGAATAAATGCCAAATCGCACACAGGCAGGGAAAATTTAAGATACATTTATGTAATCTTACCAATGGTCTATTAAAAGGGGCTGTAGATTATGCTTTCAAAGGTGATGCAGTGATAAAAGTTGAAAAAATGATTCAATCAGGGGATGATTTGTGCGAATTTTATGTTGTTATTGAAACAAAATTAAAAATGCCGATGGATGAATCATATAAATTGTAATGGATGTGAAAACATATTTACCACAACCATGACATATTGATAAATAGATAATATCATGAAAGAAATAGAGGACAGTCTGGATATACATTCAGAAGTTATGAGCATAATCCTTAATATATCCAAAAAGCTAGCAAAGGATAAGCAAGGCGCTCTTTTTATTGTCACGGACCGTGAATCAATTACTGATATTTATCTTCCCCATTACCCACAGATCGTATTTGCTGAAAAATTAATGAGTAAAGGGATGGATTCTGTAATCGAGAAGCTTGCAACCCTGGACGGAGCTATTATCTTTACTCTGGATGGAGATCTAATTGCTTACGGATCAAGGATCTTAAAGTCTGAAACCCTTGTGGGATTCGGCACAAAGCATGCAGCAGCAAAGGGATTTACCAAATACGACAAATCTTCCACTGCAATTTTGGTTTCTGAAGAATCCGGGTGGATCAAGGTCTTCCAGAAAGGAAAGATCGTGCTTGAGACCGATGCTGTGGATATTGAACCCTCAACACTTGACAAGGTATCCCGGTTTCTTATAAATAAGGATATGGCTTTACTTGCAGGTGCAGGGATATCAATGGCTGCAGGATTGGTCACTGCTCCCACTTTACTCATTGTTGGGGGAGCTTATATGATGGTAAAAACCACTGGGTCTGTAATCTCATCAGTACTTAATAAGGACAAAGGAAAATAACGTTTAATTTTTATATTGTTATGAAATACTGTACCGTATGACTATCAAAAGTAAAAACACAATCGTGCTATTTAATCCTATGCCTGTCAAGCACCAGGTAGCAATCACAAATAAAAAAACGACCTCCCTTCAGGTTCCTCTTATTAATGTTCCTTTGTCTCTCCTGGCCCTGGCGCGAATGGTTAAAAATGAATTTGAGGTCAAAGTTGTAAATGCGGTAGTTGATAAAGATTATCAAACAATTATCCTTCAAAGCTGCAAAGATGCTTTTTGCTTCGGAGTTAGCAGCATGACCTGCTACCAGATCCGAGACGGTCTTATTGTTTCGGCAGCAGTTAAAGCTCAATATCCGGATCTGCCCATTATCTGGGGGGGGTATCATCCTTCCACTCAACCGGACCAGACGCTTCAAAATCCAAATATCGATATTGTGATAAGAGGACAGGGCGAGCTGACATTCAAAGAGGTGGTTGAAAGTCTCAAGTCAGGTAGGTCCCTTGAAAGTATACCTGGTGTATCTTATAAAAATGAGGGACAAATAATTACCAATCCTGATCGGCAATTTTCTGATCTTAATGATTTCCCACCCATTCCCTATGATATGATCGATATGGAACGCCACATTAAGGGATATAAGTTCGGGACCAGGTGCATTGATTATTATATCAGCCAGGGTTGTGCTGCAGGTTGTGATTTTTGTTCGGAACCAATTTTTTGCGGCAGGCACTGGTCAGGGCTAATGCCGGAAAGGGTTGTTTCAGAACTGGAATATCTGACAAATACTTACAATATTGATACATTCATGATTCGGGACAGTGATTTCTTCTTAAATATCAAGAGGGTTAAGGAGTTAAGCAGGCTTTTGATCGAAAAGGACCTATGTGTCCGGTTGACTAGTGTCAATGGCAGGATGGAGCAGCTTGCAAAAATGGATGATGAGGTCTGGTCACTTGTGAGAAAAGCCGGTATACGAGAAGTATTTATAGGCACTGAAAGCGGGTATCAACTTGCTCTGGATACCATGAACAAGGGCGCTACGGTAGACCAGATCGAGATCTGTACAAGGGCGTGTGTTAAACATGACATCGATATCAGGTCATCCTTCATGGTCGGGATCCCGGGAATTGATACTAAAGAAGAAATAAGAAGAACATTTGAAGAGATCCACAAAATGATATCTGTTTACGGTGAACAGGATCGACTTGAACATATGGATATTTTATTGTCTTTCTTCACTCCATATCCTCATACGAAATTATATCAAACAGGCCTTGAGAATGGATTGGAACCCCTTAATACGCTTGAAGATTGGGGTGATTTTGACCAATTCGATTTTAAGGCTCCATGGATGCCCGATAAATATTATGATCTTGTTAAGGAGTTCAGGGACGGTATGCCGTGGAATTCGGGGTGCGAGTTTGATGAGTGGTGCCAGATCTATGAAGGAATTAAAGATAAGCTGGATTATTAGAAAAGGTAAAATACTAAAAACATAGTAGTAAGAGCACCTTATCCCAAAGGGGCCGTAGGGTAGCCTGGACCATCCTGCAAGGCTGGGGGTCTTGCGACCGGAGTTCGAATCTCCGCGGCCCCATCTACTCTGGCCAGTAGCGAGCCGCACACGTATGAAGCCATGCTGGCTTAATACATGGACAAAAAAGTTATTTTAAACCTTTCATTTTGTTTTCCACCTCAATCCCCTTCTCAGTTAAAGAAAACAAACTTTCTTTTTCTTCCACTAATCCTTTTTCCATAAGTTCATCCAGGATCTTAAGTACCATCTTCGGAACCATCCTGGTTCGTTTTGATATCAATTTCTCATCCAGAGGACCCTGTGACCCCAATAAACCCAGGATCTTATCCCGCTTATCATTACCTGAAACAAATCCGATTAACTCTTCCATAAAATCTCACCTCAAAATCTAAAACGCACATAAAATTACATTCCAATTATTAGTTGCCACATGGATAAGTTTATTGTATCCAGACACTATAATGAAAGCTGGCAGGCTAGTCCGGGTAGTTAGGCGTTACCTGTAACCCGAAACCGCCGATATGCGGGGGATGAAGCTGATGGAAGATGTTATCAAGTATGTATTCAACCCACGGATTTGACTGAGAAGCTCCGTCCTATGGGGATGACGTTGATATGGAAGCTTTCCTGAAGGCATGTTTCTATATCTTAATTGAGAGAACCGGTCCAGGCCCGGAAGGGAGCAGACTTACCTTAAACAATCATCGCTCAAGGGATCGCGGGGTGGAGGATAGTTTGTGGATCATTGGATGGTGTGAGATGCAGCGACCAAAGGCGTGCTTGCCACTTAATTATTATATCTATTTTTTTGTAAACCCCTACTTTGGCAGGACCCTGCGACTCATCCCCTCCACGTTGTTAAGGTTCTCTTACACACAATATTATTATATATCATAAATACCATCAATTGTAAACCCACTAAAGCCATACTGGTTTACAATCCAAAATTGATACCATGTCAGAATATACAAATGTTAAACCCTTGATCTATGCTGCACTATTTGCAGCCCTTACAGCCATTGGTGCTTTTATTAAAATCCCAATCCCAATAAGTCCTGTTCCGATTACTCTCCAGGTTTTCTTTGTACTCTTAGCAGGACTTATGCTGGGTGCAAGGGGGGGAGGGACCAGTATGATCGTATACATTATCCTGGGTATTATCGGTCTTCCCGTGTTTTCAGGGGGCACGTCCGGGTTAGGTGTTCTGTTCGGCCCCACAGGCGGGTATCTGCTGGGTTTCATTGCGGGTGCATTTGTAATTGGACTGGTTTATAAAATAACTGGCAGCACCCGGGTTGGGGCCATCATTGCCATGGTTGCAGGTCTCATAATAATCTACCTGATGGGTGTAATACAGCTATCATCAGCAGCACAGATTTCCATACAACAGGCAGTTACAGTGGGGGTACTGCCTTTTTTGATCGGGGATGTAATTAAAATTATTGCAGCATTAATCGTGGCAGACAGGATCCGGCCCCTTATAGATGTATCATGATAGAACTGGACAATATATATTTTGCATATCCCTCTGGTAAGGTATTGGACGGCATCCATCTCAAGGTAAATAAAGGGGAATACGTGGGGTTGATGGGCCAGAACGGATCAGGAAAGACCACTCTTGCCAGGCTTATTAATGGCCTTCTGCTGCCCACAAGGGGGGCAGTCAGGGTGAATGGCATTTCAACCCTGGATAGGACGAGGCTGCTTGAGATAAGAAGGTCGGTGGGCTTGGTATTCCAGAATCCTGATGCTCAGGCCGTTGGAGAGACCGTGGAAGAAGATCTGGTCTTTGGTCTGGAAAACCTGGGATTGCCAATATCTGAAATAGATCGCAGGATCACAGAATACCTGAACCTGTTAGGAATTTTGGAATTACGTAACAGGAACATCAGGACATTAAGCGGCGGCCAAAAACAACTGGTAAATTTTGCTGCTGTCATGGTAATGCAGCCTGACTGCATCATCCTTGATGAACCGGTCTCAATGGTGGATGCCAGACATAGGAAGATAGTCCTGCAGCACATTGTCCAGTTAAACCGTAATGGTACTGCAGTGGTGCATATCACCCATGACCCGGAAGAACTGGTTGAATGCCAAAAGATCATTGTTATCTCCGAAGGAAAAATAGCAGTCCAGGGAACACCTGTTGAGGTCTTTGGTCAGTTACTTAACGAGAGGATGCTGGAAGTCCCGACAGTCTTTGCCCTATCAAAACAGCTGGGACTGTCCCCGAACCTGACCATACCTGGACTCCTGGAGGAGTTATGCCAGTTACCATCCGGCACCTGACCCACATATATGATGTTGATACTCCATGGGAGATCAAAGCACTGGACAGGATCGACCTTATTATTATGGAAGGGGGAGTCTTCGGACTGGTGGGTGAGATGGGGTCAGGAAAATCAACCCTGGCAACCCTTGTGGCAGGTCTTGAAAACCCAACCTATGGTAAGATCACCATTGATGGGAACAGCCCCCGGCCCGGGGTGAATGTGGGGATACTGTTCCAGCAACCTGAGGATTTATTTTTTGAAAAGACGCTATTCAGGGACATGGTTTCAGTACTTAAGAATAAAGGTCTCACGCAGGAAGAAATAAAATTGCAGATCCATAGCTCGCTGGATATGGTGGGTCTTGATCACCAGATCCTTGATATGTCGCCCATTCACCTGAATAGAGGTACCCTGAGGCTGGCAGCCTTCGCCTCGGTCCTTGCCATGAGACCGAAATACCTCATTCTGGATGAACCCACAGCCAGTCTGGACCCCCATAGCAGGAATAAGGTTATTGAAATAATTAACAAAGTGTCAAAGGATGTTACCATCATCTATATTTCCCACAGGCTGCAGGAAATTGCAGCCATTTCAGATCATATGGCAGTAATGGAACAGGGAAGGATCGCTTTCACAGGCATCTGGCAAGACTACGTGAGATGGGCGGTAGAGCAAAACAAAGCTGGTGACCTTCCGGTCCTGAACCAGGTTATGATCGGGTTACAGCACCAGGGTCTGGATGTGGATCCAGCTGTGAACAGCCTGGAGCTGGCAGTTGAACAGGTGCTAAGAGTGAAGGTACCATGATAGGAAAGT
Organism: Candidatus Nanoarchaeia archaeon; assembly: GCA_035530415.1. Lineage (GTDB taxonomy): Archaea > Halobacteriota > Methanosarcinia > Methanosarcinales > Methanocomedenaceae > Kmv04. The sequence continues at coordinate 14,797 of DATKUV010000225.1, forward strand.
ATGTCCACGGTAGTTCGTCCATCCACAAGCTCGACCCCAGGACAAAACTGGTACTGATGCTGGGGATGAGCCTGGTTATCTATGGTGCAAGTCCTGCAGCCCTGTTGTTCCTGCTGGTCTTCGTCCTGTTGCTCTCACCTGCATCCGGAATGCCTGTAAAACGATTGCTGGGGTCGTTAAGACCGGTGTTGTTGTTGTTTGGAATTATCTTACTTATGCATGTGCTGTTCACCCCGGGAGCACCCCTCCTGGAAAACCTGCCTTTTGCCACTGTGGAAGGGGTGTGGACCGGTGGCATCCAGGTCCTGAGATTCATCCTGTTGATCATGTATACTTCTATTTTGATCCATACCACATCTCCATCCGGTCTGAACTATGCTCTCATGTATTTTTTCAGACCACTGGGCACGTTTGGTACGGATATTGCCTTTATGACAGGAGTGGCTATGACATTGATCCCTGAACTTTTCAGGGAAATAACGATTCTAAAAAAAGCCCAGACAGCCCGGGGTTATAGACTCAGAGGAATAAAGGGTTTTACTGCCCTGGTGGTACCCCTGCTCAACAGGTCTTTTCACAGAGTAGATAAACTGTCAGATGCTTTGGAATCCCGGTGTTTTCATTCCGGGAGACGCAATTATTATTATTCCAGAGTGTTGTCAGGAAAAGACTTTTTTGCAGGAGTTGTGTTTGTGATTATTTTTATCTCGATATTTATGGTCTAGCTCGGTTAAGGTAACTTTTTTTCACTTCCCGAAAATATGGATGTTATATGTTTTTTTACCATGTCTTGAGTTTATTAACGTGTATAAAATAGCCACCAACCGTCAACGACCGCCGGATTGCTTCCCAAAATCGGGGCATCATGTGGGTGCATGAGTTTTTCCTCGTTTACTCAATGTTTTGGCTTTTGCCAATCGAAGGGGGGCACAAAATCAGTACGATAGGGGCAGGATATTGTTTTTACATTTTCATCATCTTTTTAAATTCATCAACAGATAATCCAGCATCAACTAATATATTCTTAACAACTTTCGGATGCAGGATTTTTCCACTATGATAGGCTATAGTTACTCTTTTCCCTTCATCATTTTTATATATTATATGGCTGCCAGATTGCCTTGAGAAACGAAAACCCAACTTTTCAACTATTTTAATCATCTCATTCGCAGTTACCCTTGGTAACTTTTCCCTCATGCAGTTACCTCAAGGGCTACAAAGCTGAATGAGCTGATTTTTTCAATAACTTCGCCGCTTTCTAGGATATCCTCTATGTGAAGGCGGATAGCATCTTCTATATTTTCAAGGGCTTCCTCGTAAGTATCCCCCTGAGAATAACAACCCTGCAAAGCCGGGCTCATTGCAAAGTAGCCGGACTCATCTTTTTCTATTACTACGGGGAAGGTATATTTTTCCATCTCTAATATCTCCTTATATGCTTAATTGATTTTGTAAGTGTATAATAATATATAATAATTACATACATCTTATCAAACACTTTTTCATTTCCTTTATACCCTACAGCTTCTCCCAATCTAACTCGCCAAAAACTATTAGCCATTATATTTTCTCCAGAATTCAAATATTGAAGTGACCAAATATTTTTATATATCAATGAACTATATAAACTTTCTTAATATTTATATAGTTCTCCAGTGGCTCCAATATTAGCTGGATAATATTATGGGCAATTTCCTTTTCTTTTTTACCCTATCCTGCCTATTTAGTGTTTAATGCGTGCCCATAATTTTAGCGTTGCTATTGTTATTCTGGTTCAAAATATCCTCTTGGATGCACGAGAAAGCCTATCGTCTTGTAGAGTAAAGGAGTGGCTTTCGTTTGGCATTGTCCCAAAGCAGGAGATGGATTCATCAGTTGATGCTTCCACCAACTTCACATATATTAACCAGATGGCGTTTTTTCCCTACTTTCTTTCAGGAGCTACCTTTCTGACATGTTTTTTTTTTCGATTGATGTTATTATGCTGACATTTTTTGACTCTTTCCAAAGCTAGAACCCCTTTTAAGTAGAGTTTTATCCCCACACAGTCGCACCCTGCACCCTGCGGCACAGGTTCTGTGTATCACTGGCTCAACTATCATCGCTACTATGAGTTCATCCGACTTCTCATACTGCATTGGTCTGGCTTTCCCATCAGGTTATACCTCGGCTACCTGTTCTCCTTCCCCTGAGTTCATTGATCCGGAAACGTGTAGGAGGTAAACCAGCTTCGGGCAGGACAGCATAAGACCTTCCTCGGTCACATAAAAGAGCATTCACAACCATCCCAACGATAACCACCCCAGTGATTATATTCTGCTCAAGCTTCCATTTATGACGGGAATGTCGCCAATCGCTAAGGCCACCTTGCGTTCGCTTGCGCTTTGGGCTGTGGCTGCCGATACTAGGGAACTCCGCACCGTATTTCGCAATACCGCACATCCCGTTCTCTTCATCTGGGAGCAGACCCAGATGGGGGGATTTGAACCCGTAGTGGGACATATTTTTCATATCTCCAATGTCCTGTTTGTTTATCATTCTCTTATCCGAAATTGTTATTTTTAATTATTCAGGTGTAATTAACCCAATAGAAAATGCATTAACTGCAATGCTTTTTAGCCCATCTTCTTCGTGGATTGAACTTGAAGGAATCTCAATTCAAAATGTAGAAAAAGATTTGTTCATCGGAATAAGAGTACATTCGAAGGGTGGATTTACTGCAAGAAATATACTGTTCAAAAACAATGTTATGTCATTTGGAGCCCATGAAGAAAATGACATTTCCATTTTGGA
>DATKUV010000226.1:0-11135 GCA_035530415.1 Candidatus Nanoarchaeia archaeon
GATCTTACTGCAGAAAACGCCAATATCAGTTTTGGAGGTGTGGGCACCCCGGACGGCTGGACCACTGTGTTTACACGAACTGGCCGGGGATATGAGATATTCAATGAAGCAGTTGAGAATGGTTATATCGAAGCCAGGGACATGGAAGAAAATGAGATGACCCGGGTACTGAACCTGGCCAGGATGAAGAAGGTCCAGAAATACGGAGTGGAGCGCAGGGAAAAGTGATCATCCAAAAATGCCCAGGAAATCCTTAAGCTGGAGAGCCTTTTTTGGTAACCTGTCAGCAATTACATCCATAAAAGCATACATATCATCCTCAGCCAGCCCCCTGATATCCTCCTGTGCTTTAAGTGCCAGGTCAACCAGATATTCAAGTTCATCGTCATTGAGCCGCTGAAGACGGTTCTTGAAATCCTCGCTGGATTGGGCCAACCTGTGGGAGACGGGACGTAAAATAAACAGGTACTGATGCCCCTGCGGGGATTCTGTATTACCACCCAGTTCTGGAGCCAATTTATTTAATATCTCAATATCTTTTTCATTGAACTGCCTTGACATACACACCTATTTGTTCTTATTATAAGTAAATCCTTTAGCTATCTGAAATGGGTTCAATGGTTCTTTGTCCAAATTTTTCTAAATCTATGGAAAATCAACTAATCCTCCACAAGCGATCTAGCAAACTGAATACTATCGCACACTTTACCCTTAAAATTAACAATGACTGCCTCCACCCCTCCCTCCTCAATAGTCACTTCAGCCGCACTCGGCTCGGACTGCCTGGGCGAAGTGGGACTGCCAGGGCACAGTAGGGTGATCTCTCCGCTTTTGTGTATCTTTGGTCTGTGAATATGCCCAAAAATAAGAAGATCAACCTTCAGTTCCCTCGCAAAATAACCCAGTCCCGTCATGTCAGTAACCGAAAGCTGGCCCTGGTGGGTCACTCCAATTCGAATGCCATCTGCATCAAATGTGGTGTGCTCAGGCAGTATCTGCCTTAGTTCAGGTGAGTCCATGTTCCCGGCCACAGCCACAAGCGGGTTGATGTCTTTTAGTTCATTATAGCACTGGAGAGTTACAAAATCCCCGGCATGGACGATCATATCAGATGATGCCAGCATGTTCAGGAGGGGCATAGGCAGCATTTCTATGGACTGGCTGGGTTTTAAGTGGGTGTCTGAGATGACTGTTATTTTCACAAATGGGTAATTTAGCGTTGCAAAGCATAATATTTCCCTATTATTTTCATCAAGTATTTTATACGATAGAAAATTCAAGGAAATAAAATAAAAACTTAAGTCGTATTTGACCATTGGATTAGAAATCTTATGGTAGAAATCGGATTAGTTTATGTAAAAGGCTCATTGCCAAGATTTGAAGAATTTGGAAATTTGCCGACCTGCACGATCTTAGAGGACGGACTGGTACATGGAAAGCCGGCATCTGAAGTATTGGATTTCATCATCATCCCGGGCGGTTCGATGATCGAGTCAAAGAGCATAACTCCAGAGCTAAAGGAAGAAATTATAAAAATATCCAAAACCGGTTTTGTTTTGGGAATATGCTCTGGTTTCCAGATTCTTGCCAATCAGACAAATACTGGAAGAAAGTCATCAGTTCCGTTGATTACCCGGGGACTTGGATTACTGGATGCGGAATTTGAACCTCTTATCTGTACTGATCGGGTTTTGGCACATGTGGTAGGTGGGAGTTTCATAACAAATGGAATTGGTGAAAAAAATATCGTTTCAGGATTCCACTGCCACACATATGGAAATATAATTGTGGGAAAAAATGCCAGACCAATACTGATCTCACACGCAAAAAGACTCAACTACATTGCAAATGAAACAGACATAATTTCAGGCGTATCCAACAACAAGGGCAATGTGGCTGGAATAATGCCCCATGCAATATTGGATGAGAACGTTGGAATTGTCAACAATATTTTGAAAAGCCTGGATGTGTCCAATTCAGAATATCTGGAGATAAAGAAGAAAAACAACAGATTAATTAAAACCATGGAAAGTGAACTGGGAATTTGCACTGGTTATTCAACCGTCACTCAAAATTCAAATCCGAATAAATCTCCAAAGATCCTGGTATTGACTGCCACCAGGACTGGGGCCGGAAAGACTTTCATTACTGCCGGTATTGCCGGTGCACTTGCAAAGCAGGGATATAAGGTATGTGTGATGAAAGTGGGTTCGGATCTAAGAGATGTGGTTCCTGCTTTATACCTGATCAAGGAACCGGTAACAAAATACACCACAATACAGATCGGTGACAGGGGTTGGATGCCGGTACATGAGGCAATTAATAATGCAACCGCAGATAATAATGATTATATTCTCATTGAGGGGACAATGGGTGCGCTGAGCGGATTACTGGATCCATCAGTTGAGTATCCCATGTCCACCATAAAGACAGCAATGGCGATCAATGCACCTGTGCTGCTCATTACTGATAGCAAACCACATGGTCTGGAAAGTGCGGTTATTGATCTTAAGATCCATATTGAGACGTTGCAGGGTTTGGGTGTTAATATAATAGGAGTGCTAATAAACAAATATCCAAGTATACCTTCAATTGCAGTAAAAAAAGCAATAGAAGATTTTCTAGATCCTGTTAAAGTATTTGGTGTAGTTCCAAAAGTTGCAGAAAAATCAAGGGGTATCCTGCCTGAAATTGAAATTCGATACGAGCTTTTCACACAATATGCTCTTGACAGTGTTGAAGAGTATGTGGAATTGGATGGTATTTTATAAGTATCAATTTGCTAATTGGTCTTACAGGATCACGTGAAACAAAAGTGGAGAATTATTATGGATATAGAGATCATCGATTTTGAAAAAGAGATTGAAAAACTGAAATCGCCCAGGCGCCCCCATGATATGGTATTTGTGAATGACTCGCTGCTTCGGGCAGTCTTGTGTGAAGGTGAAGGCAAGTGGTATGTCCACGACTATGACGAATTCTTCATGCCTTATAAGGGCGATGTGGTAATAGAATCTGACAATACCACGGCAGATCTATCCCTTGGCAGGGGCGTGCTGGTACCTTCAGGAGTGCGGCACAGGACCAATTCCAAAGAGCCTGCTGTCTTTTTAGTGTTCAGGCATAAACAGACAGCCTGCATGCTAGCTTGACTAAGTTCCTAACTCTATGTCGTGATGTTAATCTTCCCTTTCCAGTTCCTATATCACATCATTTACTGTAAGCTCACCCTTTGCCACCCTTTTTACCATTGGGTATATGAATGAACAATCATCCATGGCATTCCAGCGTGCTTCTCCCACCTTCCTGATAACTTCATTCATTACCAGTACGCACTGGGAACAATACTGGGTATCACTTTAAACTCTACAAACTTCACATTTCATACTATAACCTCAGATATTATGATATGATTGAAATTTTAGAGCAAATCGCTATCGGATGGTTGCATCAATCAAATATTCAGAAAAAAATAAAATCAACATTGGTAGCCCGAAATAGCTGTTTGATTTAACAAAACAGTTTATTATCCGGTCTAATCTGGCACACTGCCATATTTTAAAAATAAATCTATTTCATAAATGTTGAATGATGGCAGATGATTGTGTTTTTCGACTTTTGGGTACAAATGATTCAGAATGATGTATAGACATATTCTGTCAAAGGTAGCCATATTATGTATTCGAAGTACGTTCTTATATATTCACAATGTAAAAATATTATTTATTAGATAAATGAAACTGCTATCAGTAAAAATAGTATGAAATTGGCACATACGTGCGGAATGTCAGTAATATCTTAAAGACTGTCCAATAAGTCAAAGCATGTACAAATCATACATATTTAATCCTATTTGGACAAAAAACACATCATCTTTGTTAATAATTGCTTAATCGTGATGAAATTGGGTATATTTGTGTAATGGTAATTAGTTTTAGGACAGCCTGTTAATATAATTTTTTCTGACAATTCAATAATATTAAACAATATATAAAATTGAAGGCTTTTCCATGCATAAAACTTAAATAGTTTTATCGCAAATATTTAATTATATAATTTAAGAGAGTTGGGGAACTTTGGTTTAAATTGAAAGCCAAAATTATTGTCACAGTTTAATAAATATGAGATGCATGCTGGTTTGCTTTTAAAGAGTGCTGTGATAGGTGCATCATAAAAACAATATAAGGAGGTAAAATAAATGATGGAAGAAGAATTAAACGGTAAGAAACGGTATATAGTTACTTTCGAGAAGAAGGATAAAAGAACCGATAAGAAAACTGATAAAAATGAAATACTACAGAAAAGTGTAGGTCCAAAACTTCAGTTTGTAGATATTGGCCAACAAGATATTGGCTTTGCTCCTCGGGACGATCCCGAAAATGTATTAGCATTTGACATCAACGAATTCGACCTGCCTATGGTATTCGTCGCGATGACCGAAGCAGAAGCCGATGCACTTAGTAAGGATCCAAATGTTGATGCAGTTGAACCCGATGGGAAAGTCTATGCACTGGATATCAGCCCATTTGATATGGCTCCAGAAGGAGGGCTGATCGATAATCTAGTCCCGGCCGCTTCAACAGCAGAAGGACCTTCAGCCCAGGCTGATTCCGTCCCGTGGGGGATTTCCAGTGTAAAGGCTCCTATGTGCTGGGAAGCAACGAAAGGAAAAGGTATCTATGTAGCTGTAATAGATACAGGAATAGCGCCCCATGCAGATTTGAGTGGGAATCTGCTTGGCGGAATCAGTTTTGTACCAGGGGAGAGTTGGGTAGATGGTAATGGCCATGGAACTCATGTAGCAGGGACAATTGCCGCAAGAATAAATGGATTTGGAGTAGTAGGAGTCGCACCCGCAGCATATTTGTATGCAATAAAGGTTCTTCCCAATTCAGGTCCAGGTAATTGGAGCTGGCTGATGTCGGGTCTTTACTGGATGAGAAAATACTATGGCTGCACCTTCGATGTTGCAAACATGAGTCTGGGAGCTTCAAGCGCTCCGACAGCTGTGGAAACGTATATCAATTATGCAGCACAGCAAACACTTCTGGTTGCAGCAGCTGGTAATAGCTATGGAGGACCTGTCGGTTATCCTGCTAAATATAGTAAATGCCTGGCAGTTAGCTCGATTAGGAGTAATAATAGCATTGCAGCCCATAGCAGCGTAGGGCCTGAAGTAGAGCTCTGTGCACCTGGAGAAAATATACTATCTACGATCCCGGGAAACAGATATGGATATAAAACCGGAACAAGCATGGCTGCACCCCATGTATCTGGAGCGGCAGCACTTTGCAGGGGTACCCATAGAGGCGTTGACATGGATACAATAAGAAAAATACTTATCAGTACCGCAGATGATCTCGGAAATCCAGGTAAAGATAATAACTATGGTTATGGAAAAGTAGACTGCAATGGTGCCACTTTCCATAGAACTTGTGGGTAAAGAAATATGATAGATATCCTAAATATGTTAAATAGACAGTAAGATTGTGCTCTGCCAATTATAGAGCATAAACCTTACTGTCATATTCAATTTTTTCCACTACTGAAACCTTTGCCAGTTGTGATATTTTCTTTACCGAAATAGTCCCTGAAACTACTTGAACAGGGCCTGGAATCATCGTTTCAATTCTCAGCCCGTTTTTTATTAATTCATTTTTTATATCTTCCATTGCCACTCCCTTGCTGATACTAATGATAATTCCAATTTCGTCATCTGGTGTTGTTTCTACTTTATCTCTAATCATTGATATAAGCTCATCAGAAATCTTTAATTCCGACATTTAATTCACTTCCTATGATATGTTGGCTGTTAAGCTATATTTATTTGATGTAATCAAAATAATCCGGATGTGGTAAAATATCTTCTCCAACTTAAGTGGTATATGGAAAAAAGATTATAAAACTGAGAATATTATGCTGCATTAATTTTATTATATTCCACCTCTTATAGAACCATCCTATGACTGCTGATAATCTCACTATTACAGAAAAGACTTTTTCACAAGCTTCAGGCAAACCTGTCAGGGCCGGAGAGTTCGTCATGGCCTCCATAGACTGCGCCATGACCCACGACATCACAGGCCCCCTGGCAGTCCAGGGTTTTAACGAGATCATGCAGGGCAAACCTGACCCAAAGGTCTGGGACCCGGACAAGATCGTGATTATTTTTGACCACCAGGTACCTGCCGATTCCCTGAACGCCGCAGCCAACCATATCATGCTCAGGCAGTTCGCCCAGGAGCAGGGCATCACAAACTATGATGTGTTTGAAGGGGTGTGCCATCAGGTCGTGCCAGAGAAGGGCTGGATAAAGCCCGGATACCTGGCAGTGGGCAGTGATAGCCACACCTGCGCGTACGGGGCGCTTGGTGCCTTTGCTACAGGCGTTGGCAGTACCGATATGGCTGCAGTGCTGGCCACTGGCAAGCTGTGGTTCAAGGTTCCCCAGACCTTCAGGTTCGAAGTGAACGGAAAATTGTCAAAGCATGTGTACAGCAAGGACATCATCCTGCACCTGATAGGAGACGTAGGTGCGGAAGGGGCCAGGTACATGGCTGCTGAATATGGCGGAGAAGCCATTCAAAATCTTGATATCAGCCAGCGGATGACCATTAGCAACATGGCTATCGAGATGGGCGGCAAGGCAGGTATCATCGAGCCTGATGAGGTTACTGAAAATTATCTCAAGGAGCGCATCCCTGGCTTTACCCTTGACCCTAATTGGAAGAGCGACGAGGACTGTGAGTATGCCCAGTACCGCGATTATAATGTTTCAGATCTATCACCCCAGGTTGCATGCCCCCATAATGTGGACAATGTAAAATCTGTGGAGGAAGTGGAAGGTACCCACATAGACCAGGTACTGGTAGGCTCATGCACCAACGGCCGCTTTGAGGATATCAAGATCGTAGCAGACATCATGGGTGACGAACCTGTGGCAAGAGGCGTTCGCTTGCTGGTAATCCCTGCATCACGGACAGAATATATGAAAGTACTGCGCGCAGGACTTGTGGAGCAGTTCATGGAAGCCGGCGCCATTGTGGAGAGCCCGTGCTGCGGGCCCTGCATGGGCGGCAGTTTCGGTCTTTTGGGTGACGGCGAGGTGGGTCTGGCCACATCCAACCGCAACTTCCAGGGCAGACAGGGCAGTGCTAAGGCCTTCGTTTATCTTTCATCCCCTGCCACAGCCGGAGCTTCAGCCCTGACAGGCGAGATCACAGACCCGAGAAAGATTTAATACAATTCTACTGGAAAGATCATGTCATTAAAAAGCAGTGCCAGTGTTATACTGGAAACGTGCATGGCAGTCAAGCCCAAAGAGATTGTGCTGATCGTAACTGATACAGATACCAACCCTTCCATAGCACAGGCACTGTATGACAGGTCAGTGGAACTGGGCTGTGATCCGTTACTTATGATAATGGAACCCAGGGATGTTCATGGACAGGAACCGCCCCCGGCAGTAGCGGCTGCCATGATTGCTGCGGACGTAGTTCTGGCCCCTACCAGTAAATCCATCACCCATACCCAGGCCAGGCTCAATGCTAATAAGATTGGGGTCCGCTCTGCCACACTGCCAGGGATCACACTGGAAATGATGGAACAGGGTGGTATTACCGCCGACTATCTGGCAGTTAGGGATACTGCTTTTGAACTGCAATCAAGACTGAAGGATGTTAAAGAAGTAAGGATCATTACTGATATTGGTACTGATATGGTTTTTGACGTGGAAGGATGTAGATGGAAGATGGATTACGGTATCTACCACGAACCCGGTTCATCCGGCAACCTGCCTGCTGGCGAGGTTTTCATAGCGCCCAGAAGCGGAGATGGAGTATATGTGGTAGATGGGTCCATGAGCGGTCTGGGTATTCTTAATTCGCCTCTGACCATAAAGGTCGAACAAGGGCAGGCCACTGACATTTCAGGGGAACTGGCTGATACATACAGGAACATGCTCGACAATGTGGGACCACTGGCACGTAATCTTGCTGAATTGGGGATTGGCATCAATCCCAAAGCCAGGCTAATCGGCAACGTGCTGGAAGACGAGAAGGTGGGAGGCACTGTTCATGTTGCACTGGGAGATAACAGCACCTTTGGAGGCGACGTGGTGGCAGGTATTCACCTTGACGGCATCATCACCAGGCCGAAGGTATTTGTAGACGGTGAACCGCTAAAGTTACCGAAATGATGACCAAGCCTCCTAAAGGCAGGTTTTTTCAACAAAAACCAAGTTTTATTATTAATGTGAATAATCTAAATTAAAAGTATTTACATTTTCAATTATGCACGAGTTTTGAGGATACGATATGGTTGACATAGATCGAATATTACAGACAGCTGTCGACATGGCTGAAGATATTTCTGCGTCAGCCATCATTATCATATCAGTCGATCTGCCATGGGAATTGGATACAGACCTCCCTATCCTGATAACTTCTCCCTCAATACTCAGCACACTTAATGTTATTGATGTTGATTTAAATGAAGAAAATGATCAAGCAAACAGACTCCAGGCCCTCACAAAGACCATTTATCATAAAGCATCAAAGGGGTCAGAACAAATTATTGATGCCTCATCTAAGGCTTTTATATCTAATCTTATTGAAGATTGTCTAATTGTGGGGATTGTCACACTTCAAGGAAATCTAGCAATCATAATACATGACCTGAATGATAATTCAGTGATACAGGAATTAAAGGCATGTTCTGAACGGGTTAACCTGAATGTATTAAAAACTGTACTAAATATTGCTCTGGATATTGGCTCACTTGGAAGGGAAGGAAAATCAGTCGGGACTGCATTTATTATTTCAGACACAGAAGAGGTGATGAGAAAGTCACATCAGCTTGTACTGAATCCATTTTTGGGTCAGAAAAAGGAAGAATGCTTAATCCTGGAACCATTGAATTGGGAGACTGTGAAGGAATTTGCCCAGCTGGATGGAATGTTCGTAATAGATAGTAACGGATACATCCAGGCAAGCGGCCGTTATCTTGACGTGGATGCGAGGGAAGTGGATATAATAAAAGGTTTGGGAGGGCGGCATGCTTCAGCTGCTGCCATCACCAGGGACACTGAAGCCGTGGCAATTACAGTCTCAGAGAGCGGTGGTATGATCAGAATTTATAAAGACGGCCTCCAGATCATTGAGCTTGATCCCAGGACTTCGAAAGTGTTCAGACATAATTAGAACCGGGTTGCTATGAAACACAAAATAAGAAAATTTCTGTACCTGATATGCATAATAATTTTATTGTCCTTTGGTTTTGGGTGTCTGGGAAATTCCAGTCCTGAACTCCCCTCCGGAGAGCTTGGTACATACGAGATCAATAATTCCACAGTAAATGTTACTAATTCAACTACATTTTTTATTTTTTTTAATAAAACGGTAAAAACGGTACGTGCTGTATCCACATTTGTAAACTCTTCCAGTCTTAAGATCATTATACCAAAAGATGCTTCTGCTGAGTTCGGGAGTAGTAAAGGTCCGGTTATCAAGGATCTTGTAGTAATGGGAAATATTTCAATTAATAGTAGCAATAATTTTGAACTCAATAATTTTACCAATATCTCTTATTCATCTTCTGTTTCAAAATCTAGTAAGGGCAGAATAGTAATTCTTGAATTTGAAGAACCTGCAACAGGGTTTGCAGCATATTCCTTTTCCAGGGAATATGGTTATTTCTCTCATATTTTATCCCGGAATGAGACCATTACAGTTGTACTGCCTGCTGGTCATAATACAAGCAATATCATCCTGGGTTCACCTAAACCAACAAAACCAGATGACAAGTTCATAGACAGTAAAAACAGAATGTGGTTGGTCTGGTTTGACCCCTATCCGGATCAAAGTTTTATCTCAGTAAAGTATTATAAAGAATACCTTCCCAGGATTCTAAGTATAGTGGGATATGTACTTTTAATCGGCATTATTATATCAGTATTTTATTATTATACAAAGATACGTAAATTGCAAAAAGAACGGGAAAATATGGAACAGGATGTTAGGAAAAAAAAGTGATCATATTTCGATTTCCATTCCATCTTTTCCCAATGGCCATTTCTTTATTGCCTGATCGTGGGGGGGAAATAGGTGGCTTATGTGGGTAAACACTGTTTTTTTTGCACCTAAATTTCGTGCAAGTTCTGATGCCTGCTCAGAATTCATATGTTTTGCCAAATTGATGTCGGGTGGTACAATGGCATCAACAATAAGCAGGTCAGCATCCTGCATTATCTCCAGGCTTTGAGATGGGATATGCTCATTGGTATCGCCGGAAATAATAACTTTTTTATCATTTTCACGAATTAAAACCCCTACTGATTCCTTTAGTGGTGGATGGGTGACAGGAAATAGTAAAAACTCAAGTCCGCATAAAGTGAAGGATTGAAAAAGTCTTACATCGTGCCGCCTGGGTTTTAAAAATCCCAGGTATTGCAGGATATAGTCCAATGTAGCTTTAAGGCCGTACACAGGTACATGGTTCTGAACGCGGTGAAAATCACCGAAACCAGCATAATGATCATAATGGCCGTGTGTCCAGATGACTGCATCCACATGGTCCAGCCTGTTGGAAATCATCTGCCATCTCAGATCAGGACTTGTATCAATTAATACTCTTCCTCCAGGTCCTTCGACTAATATGGAGAACCTGAGTCTTCGGCTGGCCCCCCCATCCAGAGCGTCGAGACAGGCAGGGCAGCGGCAACCAATCTTAGGTGTACCTACAGCGTCACCAGTGCCCAGGAGTAGAATCTTCATTTTTCATCTTCAGTTGAATATTTCAGTGCCATCCTTTTATTGAACTCACCCACTGCGTGAACCAAATCCTTCTGGCCTAATTTTGTCCTATCGGTCATAAGGGCGTTTAACACGGCTTCGCGCACTACCATTCTCAGATCTGAACCCGAATAACCTTCAGTCAATGACGCGATCTCTTTTGAATCAAAAGTGCCTTCGATTTCACTTATGGCAATATCCATTATCTTTTCTCTCATCTGTAAATCTGGTAATGGGAATTCCACGATCTCATCAAATCTTCTCCAGGCAGCGCTGTCCAGCAGCTGGGGATGGTTTGTTGCTCCGATGAGCAGTACCCCGTGTTTGATGAGACTAATCTCATCT
>DATKUV010000227.1:0-5652 GCA_035530415.1 Candidatus Nanoarchaeia archaeon
CGATTTACCAATGTTCCTGCTATGAATGGAAAGAATATTGAAAATGGCATTTTTAAGGGTGAACTCATAGCATATCCCTATGACCGTTTTCTTGTAATAGCCTACATCATTGATGAAAATGATGAGATCGTAGATATGCTGGATCTGCTGGACAGCCTTGAATTTCCATAGGGATTGATATGTTATTTAAGTACTGTCAGGTCAGATCGACAATACTTTTTTTTCTATTTCTGACTTCGTTATTGCCGTTGGCCGGGGCACAGACCATCGTCGATGTGGGGGAGACAACCCCTCCTCAAAATATGATCCTTTTGATCTTTGATGGCATGGGAGCTTCGTATATTAATCCGGATGCCCCTCCACAAGCCCTAAACGGGGCGCCCATAAGGACTGCAAATACACCCAAGCTGCAAAGTATGATTTCCGAGGGCCTGCTAATTCCTAATGTAAAAGTTCCTACACCCAAGACCGGGCCTGCCCATTCGGTGATTATTACAGGATATTCCGGGGCTGAACAGGAAATGGTTGAGTATCCCGGTGCTACCATTTATGATATTCTGGGCGAGGAAGGCTTCTTATCTATTGCCCTTATGCATAAAGGTGACTTTTCCAATTTCCGTAGTGAGCAGGACATTGTACTTTTCAGTGAATCCAATTCCATACCCGAACCAATACTTAAAATTCAGATCAATAATGATCTCGCACCAGCCGATCTGATAAATGAACTGGAAAACTGGGAACAAAAGCTGCCTGACTATCTGGAAGGTACCGAGGGGCTTGACAGTTATATTGCCTATGAAGCCTGGGAACTGGATGCTTCCCAGCATATTGTTTCATTCATGGCCCGGTTGCACCCGGACATACGGTACATATTTACAATAAATGTGGGAGTGCTGGACAGTGCCGGCCATTACCGGGGCGTTGATGGGTATCTGGGTTCAATAGAAGGGTTTGATAGCAGTCTTGGACTACTATATGCGGCTGCAAGGTCCAGCAACACAGCCTTTGTGATCACAGCAGACCATGGCATGGCTTTCAAATCAGCAGATTCACCAAGAGGTGGACATGCATCAGCCGATTACTTTTCCAATGAAGCAATGACGGTACCGCTGATCATATGCTCACCCAATGTAGAGCCTGGTGAATTGGACCAGGAATTCGGGCAAGAAGTTGTGACGCCCACATTGCTTTCCATAATGGATATTCCCAATGGTCTGAAATATAATGACGGTGAAGCGATACCTGTGAAAGATTATGCTAATCTGTGGATCACATCAAATACCAGGACTGATGTTGAAATTCTGCAAGGTAGTGAAATTATCAGCAGTGGTGCCGGGGATAATTCATATATTTTTGCCGGGCTAAAACCAAAAATTAATTATATTGTCAAAGTTTCAAATGGAGATGAAACACTTGAACAGGCGGTTGACCTAGAGGTGGACCGTTTGGTCAGGTTCGATACAGCAGTATCTGTTGCTGATGACAAGGGATGGGATATAGGATCATGGAGGAAGCGTATCGCTTCTGTAATGATATTCCTGGTCATAATTGCGGGAGTACTGGTGATTATAAGAATAAAAGATTAATTTTAGAAAATGGGTGGGGCCATGGATGGAGTGCAGGAAATTTGATAATGATAGTGGA
Source organism: Candidatus Nanoarchaeia archaeon (assembly GCA_035530415.1). Taxonomy (GTDB): domain Archaea; phylum Halobacteriota; class Methanosarcinia; order Methanosarcinales; family Methanocomedenaceae; genus Kmv04. Next base: position 1,645 of record DATKUV010000227.1, read on the forward strand.
ATATCTCCTGTTATTGGGATAATCCTGATTATAGCGATTACATTGGTACTTTCAGTGGTAGTGTATGCAACAATAAGTGTATACGAAGTTAAAGAGCCTGTATTTGCAAATATTGATATTGAAAGTGTTAATCTTTCAAACCAGGAAGTGGTGCTTGTTCATAAGGGTGGGGATTCATTTGAAGTATCTGATATTAGTATAATGATCAGTGTAAATGGAGAAACGCTAAAAAATAATTTAATTCATCTTCCTGTGACCGGGACACCTTATGGTTTTAGTCATGCCCTTGGTGGAGTATTTTGGGGCACGCCAGGCAACCAATCACATGACAATATCTGGGATCCGGGTGATAAAGGCGATTTCAATATCGCAAAGAGTAATAACACTATCCTCAATTCTGGCGAACAGCTCAAAGTCACAATCGTCCACCGCCCCACACATACGATAATTTCATCACCCGAACGTCGCATATAAAAATACATGCCAGAGAGAAAGATCCAGATCGGAGTAATCGGTGCCGGTTCATGCACTGAAAAACAGGCAGATGCTGCTTTCAGGGTCGGCCGTGAGATCGCCAGGTGGGACGCGGTACTGGTCTGCGGGGGACTTGGTGGAGTGATGGAGGCGGCATGCAGGGGTGCCAAGGATGCGGGCGGTATAACAGTAGGACTGCTGCCCACCTCCCGGAAGGGCGATGCCAACCCTTACGTGGATATAATTGTGGTAACGAACATGGGTCATGCCAGAAATGCTATTATAGCCCATTCCTCAGACGTGGTTATTGCCGTGGGCGGAGAATATGGGACACTCTCAGAAATCGCTCTGAGCCTGAAAATAGGAATACCTGTGATCTCACTTGAGAACAGATGGGATATAAAAGATGTAATTACCGTCCCTGGGCCAGAGAATGCAGTAGAAACAGCATTCAGGTTTCTTCAGCAATGATCAGGTACACCCAGTCATTTAATAAATAACAGGTTTCAGGAAAACACTCCAGGGAACAACCTGTACACGGACTGAAAACACTACCTGCCAGAAGTTTTTTGTGTATTTCGCCAGGCTCCTTGAATTCCATTGAAAACAGCCTGAATGTGTTTCTGCCTGCTGCTAACTCAGGCTCCCTGCGTACCAGATGCTTTTTCATTAATTTATTAATAACCCGGGAACATTTCTTGCTGTCAATTCCCAGGGTCTTCCTCACATCGCTTTGCAGGATGCCTTCGCTATGGGAACTTATCAGCTCAACCATTTCTTCTTCTTCATTCATGAAAATAAAACATCCTCTTTTTGATATGATTAATTATCAACTGGATTGATGATTATTACATTATTGCCCCGCAGCACCACAGAGCCCAGTGATATTGATTTTTCACCGTCTATAATCTCTATTGTGTTGTTAAGGTGCATATTCAGGTATTCGTCAGAACTTTCCAGGATGCCTTCCAGTATGTGTTGGCCCCCTTTCATTTCGACTTGAATCTTCTGCCCTACCATCGATTGTACTTTTTTTGTTGGAAACAAACCTAAATCCTCGCTATATTAGTTATTCTTCAATTGTAAGGTTATTATTTCAATATTTGCATCAAGAAGGTGTTAATGTATCATATCAATCCCATCAAGACCGCCACAACGTATTGCAGTAAATTGGATCGAAGGCAGTAGTTCTTCTCCATATTCCTTCACATGTTTTTTGAAGACTTCCAGAGAATTATCGATATCTACAGGCAGTGATCCATTGATCTGCCGGTATTCCTTCACTATTTCATTTATCCTATTCAAATGTGACCGCACCCAATTTTCTGGTACTGATAATTGGTGAGTCACCAATTCCATGGTTATTTCCTTAAATCCTGCAGCCTCCAACCACCTCGAAACCTCATCGAACCCATGTAGATGTAACAGGCCCAATTGTTCTAGGATTTCTAACATCATCAGATGTGATTCCTGGGCTTTATTTGTGGGTTTCACGGACCATACTATAGCAGCAAATCTGCGGTCCTTTTTTAGCATACTATGGACCTGGCTAAGCATTTTTGATACCTGGGCCTTAGGAACACTATTTAATGAATGGTATGAAAAAATAATATCAAGAACCTCATTCTTAAATGGAAGATTTGTAAATTCCGCAATCAAAGGATTAAGATTATCTGGTGAAATTGCACGCAAGCCCCGGGATTGTTGTGGATTTGAAACAGCTATTGCAACCGTGGTTTCCACATTTTGTGCGATCTGGATTGCTGCTGTACTGTCAGGGCCTATGATCAATACCTTCATATCAGGCCCCAGACCTGTTCGAGATATGAATGAGTCTCTATCAAATATGGCATAGGGCATATTTTACTAATACACTAACAACATGTTTGAATCTTTTGTTTATAATCTTCAAATTAATCATGAAGATTATTTAGAAATATTTATTAACGATTGATAGGAAGTGTCATTCCTACAAAATCCTTTTTGTACTGGTTCGTGAATGAAATTAGGTAATTGATATGCCTTTTCGATAACATATCAATTAAATTAATTGTAGTTGAAGGATGGGAAGAATATGCACAAAGAAGAGTTGATACAGCTTCATACCATGATGGCACAAATGAAAAAGTATTTTGAGGAAAGTGGGCCTGAAACAAAATTTGATACTTATAAAAACCTGGGTATAAGTCCGGTCCATGTTCACAGGAGCAAGGCCGAACATAAACATGCCATATTTATTTTATGCAGTGAAATTGCATCGTTAATTTCTGATGACGAATTCTCTGGAAGTGGCAGGACCTCTATTCGAATGAATGAACTGGCTGAAAGGACGCTTCACGAGCTAGGTCATTAATTTAAAAAGGATCTTTTTTTTTATTTTATTTGTTTTATTTGTTTGATTGGGTTTTGTTCGATTAATTAGAAAATTATTTGGTTGAATACAACCAATATAATGAATTCAATTTATTAGTTGGACTGATAGTCGATGTATGATAAAAAATTGGAAACCACTGGATTGGTACTGACATCCGTGATCTATAACAAAAATGAGAAACTTCAGGCAGATGATCTGCCAGCGAATTTTAGAAAGCATTATTGGAATATTAAGGAAAAAACAGTAAAAAAACCCATCAATGTTACCAGAGATGACCTAGAAAAATTGTTCGACATCCAGGACCCCGAAGTAATAGCAACCTCATTGCCTTTCCTGGAATACGAGGATTTCGGATCAAAGTTAAAAATTACTGTATTTGATCTTGGAGTAAGCTGGCTTGCCAAACAGGAAAATGGGGTGGAATATATCCAGAACAATCCTGTACTGGCCTACTTTTATGAGAGCTATGACTCATTGGGTGTGAGTTATGAAGATGCAAAAAAATTGACCGAACCTAAAGAAATGAGTCGCCAGTGGGTTGATTCATTGATATCTCAGATCTCATCAGAGGATGAAGAGGTAGATTTGATGAAACTGGTACACATCATGGTTCCTGAGGAAATTGATCAGACCCTTGACAGGCTTGTTCTGAACCAGGACCAGAAAGATGAAGTTGAGAAGATGGTCAAGGCCATTCAGTTCAGGGACTACCTCAAACGCATCAAGTTGACAGAGATCGGAAAGCTCCTATTTGTTGGTCCTCCCGGTACAGGTAAGACTTCCACTGCCAGGGCCATGTCTGCCAAACTCGAATTACCATTTCTAGAGGTCAGGTTATCAATGATAACTGACCAGTACCTGGGAGAGACTGCCAAGAACATTGACCGGGTGTTTGAACTCGCAAAACGCATGAATCCATGCATACTTTTCATTGATGAGTTCGATTTTATAGCCAAAACCAGATCTACAGATGAGCATGCAGCCCTGAAAAGAGCTGTGAATACACTGCTTAAGGCCATAGATGAGATTAGTCTCATCAAACACGGGGTACTGCTCATCGGAGCAACAAACCATCCCCAGCTGCTGGACAGCGCTGCCTGGAGAAGATTTGATGAGATCGTGGAATTCCCATTACCAGATTTACAGATGAGAGAAAAGAT
>DATKUV010000228.1:0-4216 GCA_035530415.1 Candidatus Nanoarchaeia archaeon
TGAACATGGACCGGACTTATACCCAGGTTTTTATAAGTATCAAATTTTGTTTCGGGCCCACTTTCCTCAAAATACTTTTTCATTTGTGCCATCATGGTATGAAGCTGTATCAACTCTTCTTTGTGCATTTTCTTCCCATCCTTCAACTACAAATAATTTAATTGATATGTTATCGAAAAGGCATATCAATTACTTAATTTCATTCACGAACCAGTACAAAAAGGATTTTGTAGGAATGACACTTCCTATCAATCGTTAATAAATCTTTCTAAATAATCTTCATGATTAATTTGAAAATTATAACCCATGTTCTCCACAATGATAAGGATAAGGTCGTTGCGTGCCGAAAATGAGTCTGTACCACAACGATGACATTTTTATCAAAATCACTATGTTGCGGGGCTTACGATGTCTTATAACTGACGAAGATGGGTTATAAACAAAAGATTCAAACATGTTGTTAGTGTATTAGTAAAATATGCCCTATGCCATATTTGATAGAGACTCATTCATATCTCGAACCGGCCTGGGGCCTGATATGAAGGTATTGATTATAGGCCCTGATAGTACAGCAGCAATCCAGATCGCACAAAATGTGGAAACCACGGTTGCGATAGCTGTTTCAAATCCACAACAATCCCGGGGCTTACGTGCAATTTCACCACATAATCTTAATCCTTTGATTGCAGAATTTACAAATCTTCCATTTAAGAATGAGGTTTTTGATATTATTTTTTCATACCATTCATTAAATAGTGTTCCTAAGGCCCAGGTACCAAAAATGCTTGGCCAGGTCCATAGTATGCTAAAAAATGACTGCAGATTTGCTTCTATGGTATGGTCTGTTAAACCCACAAATAAAGCCCAGGAATCACACTTGATGATGTTGGAAATCCTAAAACAATTGGGCCTGTTACATCTACATAGGTTCGATGAGGTTTCTAAGTGGTTGGAGGCAGCAGGATTTAAGGAAATTACAATGGAATTGGTGACTCACCAATTATCAGTACCAGAAAATTGGGTGCGCTCACATTTGAATAGGATAAATGGGATAGTGGAGGAATATCGAAAGAACAATGGATCACTGCCTTCTGATGTCGATAATTCTTTGGAAGTTTTCGAAAAACATGTGAAGGAATATGGAGAAGAACTACTGCCTTCGATCCAATTTACTGCAGTACGTTGTGGCGGTCTTGAAGGGATTGATATGGTACAATAACACCTTCTTGATGCAAATATTGAAATAATAACCTTACAATTGAAGAATAACTAATATAGCGAGGATATAGATTTGTTTCCAACAAAAAAATTACAATCAATGGTAGGGCAGAAGATTCAAGTTGAAATGAAAGGTGGCCAGCACATACTGGAAGGCATCCTGGAAAGTTCTGACGAATATCTGAATATGCACCTTAACAACACAGTAGAGATTATAGACGGTGAAAAATCAATATCATTAGGCTCTGTGGTGTTGCGGGGCAATAATGTAATAATCATCAATCCAGTTGATAATTAATCATATCAAAAAGAGGTTGTTTTATTTTCATGAATGAAGAAGAAGAAATGGTTGAGCTGATAAGTTCCCATGGTGAAGGCATCCTGCAAAGCGATGTGAGGAAGACTCTGGGAATTGACAGTAAGAAATGTTCCCGGATCATAAATAAATTAATGAATAAGCATCTGGTACGCAGGGAGCCTGAATTAGCAGCAGGTAGAAACACATTCAGGCTGTTTTCAATGGAATTCAAAGAGCCTGGAGAAATACACAAGAAACTTCTGGCAGGTAGTGTTTTCAGTCCGTGTACTGGTTGTTCCCTGGAGTGTTTTCCTGAAACCTGTTATTTATTAAATGACTGGGTGTACCTGATCATTGCTGAAGCGACCTGAATGCTGTTTCTACTGCATTCTCTGGCCCAGGGACAGTGATTACATCTTTTAGATCCCATCTGTTCTCAAGTGAGATCACAGGTTTTCCAATTTTCAGGCTCAGAGCGATTTCAGATAATGTTCCATATTCTCCGCCCACGGCAATAAGCACGTCTGAGGAATGGGCTATAATAGCATTTCTGGCATGACCCATGTTTGTAACGAAAATAATATCCACATAAGGGTTGGCGTCACCCTTCCGGGAGGTGGGCAGCAGTCCTACGGTTATACCGCCCGCATCCTTAGCTCCCCTGCAGGCTGCCTCCATCACGCCTCCCAGACCTCCGCAGACCAGTACCGCGTCCCGCCTGGCGATCTCACGGCCGACCATAAAGGCAGCATCTGCCTGGCTTTTGGTGCACGAACCGGCACCGATCACTCCGATCTGGATCTTTCTGTCTGGCATGAATTTTTATATGCGGCTCTCGGGTGATGAAATTATCGTATGTGTGGGGCGGTGGACGATTGTGACTTCGAGCTGGTCGCCGGAATTGAGGATCGTGTTATTACTCTTTGCGATATTGAACTCCCCTTTATCACCCGGATCCCAGATATTGTCATGAGATTGGTTGCCTGGAGTGCCCCAAAAAACTCCACCCAGAGCATGGCTGAAACCATATGGTGTCCCGGTTACAGGGAGATTTTTCAAATTATTGTTTAGCGTTTCTCCATTTACACTGATCATAATACTAATATCTGATACATCTATTGAATCACCACCCTTGTGAATAAGAACCACTTCCTGATTGGATAGATTAACACTTTCAATTTTAATAATGGCAAATACAGGCTCTTTAACTTCGTATGCAATCACTGTTGCAAACACTACCACTGAAAGTACCATTGTTATTGCTATAATCAGGATTATCCCAATAACTGGAGAGATCCCACTATCATTATCTATTTTCCTGCACTCCATCTAGACTCCCATCCATTTTCGAGATTATTCTTTTATTCTAGTGATCAACAGTACTCCCGCAATTATGACCAGAAATATCATAGCTGAAGCGATAGGCTTCCTCCACGATTCTATATCCCATTCATTATCATCAACAGAAGATGATGACGTTTCAAACCTCACCAACCGGTCAATATCCAGGTGAACCGCTTGTTCATATGTTTCTGATTCCTTGGAAACTTTTACAATATAATTAACTTTTGGTTTTAATCCTGCAAAAATATATGAATTGTCCCCTGCACCACTGCTGATAATTTCAGTACCCAGCAGAATTTCAACATCTGTTTTGGTGTCCGAATTAACCCACAGATTGGCATAATCTTTCACAGGTATCGCTTCACTGTCAGTATATTTCGGACGATTGGGAATGTCCATTATGGAAAGCAATGTGGGCGCCACAACTTCTTGCCCGAATTCCTGGTCCAATTCACCAGGTTCTACATTGGGTGAGAATATGATCAGCGGTACCTTGATTGCTTCATCGGAATAGTAATCATCTGATGCATGTCCACCCCTGGGTGAATCGGCTGATTTGAAAGCCATGCCGTGGTCTGCCGTGATCACAAAGGCTGTGTTGCTGGCCCTGGATGCCGTATACAGCGGTTCTAGGTTGTTATCAAACCCTTCTATTGAACCCAGATATCCTTCAACTCCCCGATAATGCCCGGCACTGTCCAGCACTCCCACATTTATTGTAAATATGTACCGTATGTCCGGGTGTGATTTGGCCATAAATAAAACAATACCATGGGAAGCATCCAGTTCCCAGGTTTCGTAGGCGATATAACTATCAAGCCCCTCGGTTCCCTCCAGATATTCAGGCAGCTTTTGTTCCCAGTTTTTCAGTTCATTGATCAAATCATCTGGTGCAAGATCATTATTGATCTGAATCTTAAGGATTGGTTCGGGTATGGAATTGGATTCACTGAATAGCACAATGTCCTGTTCGCTGCGAAAATTGGAAAAATCACCTTTATGCATAATGGCAATGGATAAGAAGCCTTCCTCACCCAGAATATCATAAATGGTAGCTATCGGATATGCCACCATTTCCTGTTCGGCCCTGGAATAGCCGGTTATGATCACTGAATGGGCAGGCCCGGTCTGGGGTGTAGGAACTTTCACATTAGGAATTAGCAGGCCATCGGAAATCATACTTTGCAGCTTGGGTGTATTTGCACTCCTTATGATCGCCCCGTTAAGGGCCAGGGGGGGATTATCCGGATTAATATACGAAGACCCCAAGCCATCAAAGATCAAAAGGATCATATTTTGAGGAGGGGTTGTCTCCCCCACATCGACTATAGTCTGTGCCCCGGCTAACGGGAATAA
>DATKUV010000229.1:0-14373 GCA_035530415.1 Candidatus Nanoarchaeia archaeon
TTGGATGAGGTAATTACAAGTATTGTTGAAGAATATGAAGATGGTATTAAAAATGAGATACGATAACGTAATTCATATTGGTGGAAGAAACATTTCTATTGATGCACCTACTTATTTTATTGCAGATATTGCCTCGAATCATGATGGAGATATAGAGCGTGCCAATGATTTAATCCGGCTTGCTAAAGAAGCAGGTGCTGACGCAGTTAAATTTCAACATTTTAAAGCAGATAAAATCGTTAGCGATTACGGTTTTAAAAATCTCGGTACAAAAATGAGCCATCAGAGTTCCTGGGATAAATCAGTTTTTGAAATTTACAAACGGTATGAATGCAATCGTGATTGGACTGAGGAATTAGCTAAAACTGCAAATAAGGCAAAAATTGATTTTTTGACCACACCATATGATGTCGAAGCTGTAGAATTGCTTGATCAATATATTCCGGCTTATAAAATCGGTTCAGGAGATGTTACCTGGATTGATTTCATTGAGATCATCGCAAAAAAAAATAAACCCGTAATACTGGCAACTGGCGCATCAAATATGGATGATGTGGAACGTGCTGTGGATGCCATTTTAAAACACAATCCCCAACTTGTGCTGTTGCAGTGCAATACAAACTACACAGGGAGTACTGAAAATTTTAAATATGTTAATCTGAAAGTGCTGCAAACATTTGCTGCCAGATATCCAAATATGATTCTTGGTCTCTCAGATCATACACCTCTTCATGCCACAGTCCTCGGGGCAATTGCATTGGGTGCAAGAGTTATTGAAAAACATTTCACTGATAATAATATGCGAGAAGGGCCTGATCATGCTTTTTCTATGAACCCTGAAACCTGGAACGAAATGATCGAGCGAAGTCGTGAACTTGAATTAGCTTTAGGGGATGGGATAAAACGCATCGAACCAAATGAAACAGATACGGTGGTTGTTCAAAGACGTTGTTTACGTTTAGTTCATAATATTAATACAGGTGATAAAATCAAAGAGAATGACTTGGAGTCTCTTCGCCCTGCACCTGGAGGAGCTATTGAACCATATGAAATTAGTAAAGTTGTAGGTAAAACCCTGGCTGTTTCTAAATTGGCTGGAGATGCTCTTTTTGAAAATAATTTTAAGGAGGAAATATGTTAAAGGGTAGCTTTGTAGGTCTTCGTGCTATAGAGCGTGCTGACTTATCGATATTATTAGAATTTCGTAATAATCCGGAATATCGCCGTTATTTTCGAGAATATCGTGAGTTAAGTATGGAAAATCAAAATGTCTGGTATGAAGAAAATGTTATGAAAGATCCGAAAACCATTATGTTCTCCATTATTGAACTGGAAAGTAATAGATTACTTGGAGCATGTGGATTGTGTTATATAGATTGGACAAATAAAAATGCAGACTTTTCAATTTATATTGGGGCAGATAATTTATATATCGATGATAAATTTGCTCCGGATGCGGCATTGGTCATGGCCCAGTATGGTTTTAAAGAACTTGGATTACATAGATTATGGGCTGAAATTTATGACTTTGATGATTTAAAGAGGGAGTTTTTTGAAAATTTGGGTTTCAAACTTGAAGGTCGTCATCGCGAAACACATTGGTCTGAAGGTAAATGGCACGATTCATTATTCTATAGTTTGCTCAATAAGGAGTGACAATGAATATTTTTGTAGTAGGATGTGGCTCCATAGGTGAGAGGCACATTAGGAACCTGATTGACATTTCCAGCCATAATATCATTGTTTTTGACACTTCAAAAGAACGACTCGATTTTATTAAAGAACATTATGATGTGGAAACACGTGACAATATTGAACAGTGTTTTGAATATGACATTGATGCAGTTATTGTTTGCACTCCCCCAAACACACACATCCAGGTCGCTGAGCAAGCTATAGCTCATGGTGCTCATGTATTTATTGAAAAACCAATATCAGATCGCTTTGATGGCCTCGACGATCTAATTGAAAAAGCAACGGATAATAAAAAGATTATTTCAATTGGATATTGTTTTAGGTTCAGCGAAGGTCTGAAGATGATAAAGAGTCTCATAGATTCTGGCAAATTAGGGAGAATTTTATCAGTAAAAGCAGAATTCGGGCAATATCTCCCTGATTGGCGTCCCTGGCAGAATTATAAGCAAAGTTATACCGCAAAAAAAGAACTTGGCGGGGGTATAATTCTAGATGGATCTCATGAAATAGATTATCTATACTGGTTGGTAGGGGACGTTAAAGAGGTATTTTGTTATGCAGATAAAATAAGTGATCTTGAAGTTGAGACTGAAGACACTGCAGAGATTCTTTTGCGATTTTCAAATGGTGCTATTGGCGAAATTCATCTTGATTTTATACAAAGAGCATATTCACGGAATTGTAAAATAATTGGGGAAAAGGGAACATTAACCTGGGATTTTGGAGAACACAAAGTGAGTTTATATCTGGCAGATTCAAAAGAATGGGAAATATATGATGTGGATGTTGATGTGAATCTTATGTACATCGAAGAGATGAAGCATTTTTTGCAGTGTATTAATGGTTTATCAATGCCTCTGATTGATGCAGCTCAGGGTAAGCGAGTACTTGAAATTGTACTTGCTGCTAAGGAATCGAGTGAAAATAAAACCATAATCGATATTTCTGGTGTAAACATCTACACAGATAAATGATCAATGGAGATTTTTAAAAATATGGCGGATAGAGAGAAAGTAAAAGAAGCGTCACTTGGTGAGAAAGGTAATCATTATCATAAAAGTCAATACGAGAATCCAAAACGTAGCACAATTGCATTATGTGATTTTGTGAATAGGATGTTACCTTTAACAGATGGTCTTTATAATGCGATTGATGTTGGTTGTGGCGGAGGGGCAAATATGTATTATTTATCTAAAATCCTTCCGGACACAAAATGGACTGGTTTAGACTTTGGCGGAAAATATTTTGATCTTGCAAAACAGTACTCGCCAATTTATGATCAAATTACGTTTGTACAAGGTGACTTTTATGAACTCAGTGAAATATTTCCCAATAAGTCATTTGATTTAGCATTTTCAATTCAAAATTTAAGCTGGTTACCTGATTATGAAGATGCAATGAAAGAAATAATGGTAATAACACAAAAATGGATTTTTGTGACAAGCTTATTTTCAGATTTTAATGTAGACATCTTTTCAGATGTAATTGAATACGATGATGATTGGATTTCAACGGAAGGTTCGCCATATAACTATAATGTCTATTCTATTGGAAGATTTAAAGATTTTTGTTTGGACTGTGGTGCGCAAGAACTTATATCTGAGGATTTTATAATAAATATTGACTTACCAATGCCAGAAAACAAACAAATGGGTACGTATACCTTGAAAGATATTAATGAAAAAAGGCTTCAATTTAGTGGTCCATTATATATGCCGTGGAAAATGATAGCTATTAGAATGGAGTAGAAAAAATATGAAAAAAGTAGTTGCAATTATTCAAGCTAGGATGGGTTCGACACGGTTGCCAGGTAAAGTGATGACAGAAATTGCTGGGAAACCGATGTTATACCACGTAATAAATAGAGTGATGCATGCCAAAGAACTCGACGATGTTGTGATTGCGACAACTAATCTAAAAGAAGATTCACAAATACTTGATATCGCACCTGAAATGGGAGTAAGAAGCTATGCAGGAAGTGAGAATGATGTATTGGATAGGTATTATCAGGCTGCAATAATTTCTGAGGCTGATGTTATAGTTAGAATCACTGCTGACTGTCCACTTGCTGACCCAATTGTAATAGATAAAGTGGTAAGATATTTTCTAATCAACGATTTTGATTATGTTGGTACATCAATCATACCTACGTATCCTGATGGAATTGATGTTGAGGTTTTTAGTTTTACGTCATTGAAAAAAGCCTGGAGTGAAGCTAAGCTTTCTTCCGAAAGGGAGCATGTGACACCATATATTTGGAAGAATCCAAACATCTTTAGAATTGGTAATCTGAAAAATTATACCAATATTTCATATATGAGATAGTCAGTCGATGAACAATGCGATATAAAATTTGTAAGAGAGATATATTATAAATTATATAATGAAGGTGAGATGTTTTATATGGAAGACATACTTAATTTATTAAAAAAACATCCCGAATTAATGGATATAAATAATGGTATCATTCGGAATGAAGGATATTTAAAATCATTAAAAGAGGACAAGATAATTACAGCAAAGAAGTGATGAAAACAATGGATAAAAAAACAATGAATTCAATCAAATCCTGCCCTGTTTGCAAATCCCACAACATAATGCTTGAATTTCACAGACAGGAAATTGATAAACAGCAAGATATTCAAACTCCAGAAATGCAGCTTTCTCTTTGTGAGGATTGCGGATTTGTGTTTCAAAATCCAATACTCCCAGTTATGCAAAATGTTGATCACTATATACACAACGCCAACTATACGCTTGAACCAACCAAAGAAATGATTAACGCAAAGCGCAACCAATTTAAATGGATTAACCAAACCATGCACGATCTTGGCTTTGACACAGTAGCTGCTAAACAAAACATTCAGCTTGGCTTATTTGACATTGGAGCAGCAGTTGGATCACTACTTTCACTGGCCAAAAACGCAGGTTGGAACACATGCGGTGTTGAACCTGCACCGAATGCTGTAACATATGCCAAAAACAACTATGGGATATCTCTCCAGCAAGGCGAACTCAAGGAAGTAAAATCTATCCGTGAACCAGCAGTGTTAATGAGCCATGTTTTGGAACACATTACTGATCCTGTTGCAGTGCTTAAACATATTCTTGAAATAACTGATAGGTTTTGCATGCTCTTCATAGAAGTACCCGATTTTTCATTGCCCCGTAATGCCATAGGGTGTGGATTCTTTGTCCCTGAGCATGTCAATTATTTTACCTCCGAAAACCTGACTCGCTGTGCTAGGGAAGCGGGATGGGAGGTTATCTCAATTAGTGTCCAGCAGTATAAAGATGCAAATGAGTTTTGCGCATACCCTGTGCTGCGAGGCAGTTTTGTCAAGCGCAACAAAGCATTCCTCCAAGCATACCGAAAACAAGCTCTTGATCTTGTTAATAGTGGGCTTGACACTCAATCAAACATGTTAAGAAGTAAAATATCAAAATTTTTGGATACGGTTGAACAGGTAGTCATATTTGGTGGTGGTGGACATACTGCCATGCTTCTTGAAATCATGGATGATAATCAAAGACGAAAAATTGAAGTAATACTCGATTCAAATCCCGAGCGCGCGGGTAACAATTTGAAAGGAATACCTATTGTGTCTTCAAAGAATTTACAAAAATACCGCGGGAAGGGCATTATAGTCAGTTCACAGGGATACCAGTCGCAAATAGTTGAGCAAATCCAGGAAACATTAGGGAATTCTTGCCCTATCCTAACCTTTTATTAGCAAGAGGGTAAGGGGATGTTAAGAGTACAAAATGCTTATGGATGCAAGAAGAACAGCACATTAAATATATAGTTTTGTATAGAAAAAGGATATGCTCGAATATGCTCGAAGGGGTGGCGTGTATAGAACTAAAGAAACTATGATTAGAAGAAAGGTAATAAAATAAAACGGGTATTGCAGATTGCACCGTTATCTATAGAGAATCAAGAACTGATAGACCTATTCTTTCACGATAGTATTCCCACATATTCTCATATCAAAATAGAATTATCGATAATTGAACCAAAAATTTAAAACAATAACAGTATTATTTTTGATCATATTGATACTGGTGATGGAGAAGCATATAATGAATTTTTAGATTGCAGAAATTTAGTAGAACATAAATATTTTCGAGGTTATATAATAAAATGACTGCTATACAAAAACAAAGACAAACAAATTCATTAGATGTTTCTGTTGTAGTTTGTACAAAAAATGAAGAATCTAGGATCGAAGATTGTTTAAAAAGTATTGTTAATAACAATCCCAGTGAAATTATCGTTGTGGATGGAGAGTCAACGGATACAACTGTTGACATAGCTAAAAAATATACAAATAAAGTAATCCAATCATCCAATTCAAATCTTACTAGGGATCGACAAATAGGTATAGATGCTGCAAAAAATGAATATGTGGCAATGATTGATTCCGATCACAGGTTATCAAAAGGAGATCTACGATCCTTATTAGATGACCTGCGAAGATATGATTTTGACATCGTGCAGTCCCAATTAATTTCGTTCACAAACCACAATTTTTGGAATGAAGCTGAAGAACAATCATGGCAATTAACACATAATTTCCCTGGTCCTAAAAAAATGATAGGGGTTGCGCCGGCTATTTTTAAGAAAAAGATTTTTGAAAAAATACAATTTGACGATAATATTACGAGTACAATCGATGACACTGATTTTATGTATCGGTTGTCAAAAATACATGGGATAAAATATGGAATCGGGCAAACCAGAATAAGACAATTGCATTTCGGATCATTTAGAGCATACATTAGAAAGTTTAAATGGTATGGTATGGGAGACGGAGAGTTTTGCGTTAAACATCCAAATCGCGCTAGTTCAATGATTTTCCATTTATTGATTAGATATCCTGTTATCTATACATTAAGAGCGATAAAAAGAGGCAAATTCAAAGCTATTCCTTTTTTTGTTTTACAAGGATACGTTCGTTTTTACGGGATGATTTGCGGAGTAATGAGACTGTCACTTGGTTAAAAAATTTTTAGTTGAATAGTAAAATTGATGGAATATAATATATTTATTTAAATTAATAAATAATTCTGGATAATAAAAGAAGATAAAAGAAGCATTAATAACCGGTATAACTGGACAAGATGCGATATACTTATCAAAATTTTTGTTAGATAAAGGTTATGAAGTTTATGGCACCTATAGGAGATTAAGCACGACAACTTCTAGAGATTGCAGTATTTAAAAAAGAAGGATATATGAGAATAGAAAAAGGTAATGAGTTATGGATTAAAGCCAAGAAATTAATCCCTGGCGGTACACAATTACTCTCAAAGCGTTCTGAGCAATTCTTACCAAATCAATGGCCATCATACTATAAAAAAGCAAAAGGAGTTGAAATATGGGATTTAGATGGTAATAAATTCATAGACATGTCACTGATGGGAGTTGGTGCATGCACGTTAGGATATGCAGACGACGATGTGAATAAAGCAGTAAAAAATGCGGTTGATGCCGGTTCTATGGCAACTTTGAACTGTCCTGAAGATATCGAACTAGCAGAGTTGCTATTAAAGTTAAACCCATGGGCTGATATGGTGCGATATGCCAGAACTGGGGGGGAAGCAATGGCTATTGCTGTTAGAATTGCACGCGCGTATAGTGGGAAAGATAAGATTGCATTTTGTGGATATCATGGCTGGCATGATTGGTATCTATCGGCCAATTTAGCAGATGATGATAATCTGGATGGGCATTTACTTCCAGGATTAGAGCCATTAGGCGTCCCAAGAAGTTTAAAAGGAAGTGCAATACCTTTTACATATAATCGAATAGAAGAACTTGAAGAAATTGTGAAAAATGATGAAATTGGTGTAATTGTAATGGAACCAATTAGACATCATGAACCAGAAAATAGTTTTTTAGAATCTGTTAGGAAAATCGCTACCGAAGTTGGCGCTGTTTTGATATTTGATGAAATCAGTTCTGGATGGAGAATTAATGTAGGTGGTGCTCATGCACTGTATAAAGTATATCCTGACATTGCGGTTTATGGAAAAGCAATGAGCAATGGTTTTCCAATGGCAGCTGTTATTGGAAAAGAAGACGTTATGGACATGGCACAAAAGAGTTTTATAAGCAGCACATATTGGACTGAGAGAATAGGTCCTGTTGCATCAATTGCAACAATAAATAAAATGTTAGAAAATGACGTTCCGTCCCATTTGTCCAGAATTGGGAATTTGATAAGCGATGGATGGAACAAACTCGCTATAGAAAACGATTTAAATATAAATATATTGGATGCGGTCCCACCATTAACAACATTTGAATTTGATTACGCTGGAGATAATCCAGAGTTACATACATTGTTTACGCAGGAGATGCTAAGTCGTGGATTTTTGGCATCTAAAAGTGTTTACGTTTCATATAGTCATGATGAACAATATGTAGAGCAGTATATGGAAAGTGTGGATAATGTCTTTGCTTTGTTGAAAAAGGCAATTGGAGAAAATGAAGTGAATGATTTATTAAAAGGCCCAATTGCACATGTAGGTTTTAAGAGATTAACCTGATGAATTTATTTGATGTTACATGCGAAAATAAAATTTGTTGCGCTCATAACATAATATATGTTAGTTATTTGATATTTTACAATGAAAACGTAATACATATAAAATAAGAAGGATACTACATGAAAATCCTAATATACATGCCCTTTAGCGATTGGATTCCCCATCTCGTAACCGATCTAGAAATTGCAGCCAAGCATATCGAAGAAGGAGATGATGTGCACATAATCCAATGTTCAGGCGATTTACAGTCATGCGAGCCAAACCCTAACCATTTTAAATTACGTTGTATTTCATGTAAGTCAAAACGTGGCAAAGGATTAGCACTTATAAGCTTACTAGAGCAAAACCGACATGAACTTGCTTTGAGTGAATTTGTCAGAGATTTGGATTTGCCAGATTTTCCATCCATACAGGAGTTGAAGGATTTTGAAATTGATAATGTTGATGTTGGAATGACAGTTGCATCCACATTAATTAGTATGGTCCGGGAATCGGATCCAGATCTAAGCGATTTTAAAAACTTTATTCATGAAAACATATCAATGTCAATTGCAATTTATGACTCAATAAAGCACCATCTACTGGAAATTGAACCAGATATATTTTATCTCTTTAATGGGAGATTCGCAGCATTAAGACCAGCTCTACGGGCTGCTCAGGATCTTGGCATCACAACCTTTGTCCATGAACGATCAGGTGTTTTGCAAAGATATACACTTATCGAGGATACTTATCCACATGATATAGAATACCAAAAAGCTCAAATTGAAAAACATTGGAATGATGAACGACCTATTAATGAAAAAGAAGAAATAGCAAGGCAGTGGTTTAATAATCGAAGAGCAGGACAAAATCAGGGCTGGTATTCATATACCAAATCCCAGAAGAAAGGAAATCTACCAGATGGTTTTGATCCATCTATGAGAAATATTGCAATATATATATCATCTGAAGATGAATTCGAATCAATTGAAGGGTGGCAGAATCCAATCTACAAAAACCAAATCGATGCAATTATTGCAATTTTAAATGCTGAAATCGATGAAAATATCAGGTTTTTTGTAAGGATCCATCCAAACTTAAAAGGGTTAAACAATACCCAGACACGAGAATTATCTGAATTGAAAGGTGCAAATTTAAGCATCATTCCTGCAGATTCAAAGATTGATTCATATGAACTGATGGATGCCTGTGAGAAGGTGATCACTTTTGGGTCAACAGTGGGAATTGAAAGTGTTTATTGGGGAAAGCCATCAATTCTTGTCGGCAGATCGCTTTATGAGGGTTTGGAAGGGTGTTATATTCCAAAAGATCATGATGAACTGATTGGTTTGATGAATCGCCGTTTAGACTCTCTTCCAGACATTGGAGCCTTAAAATATGGATACTGGTTATCTATTGACGGAGTACCTTATAAATACTACAGCCCGGAATCTATTCGAGGGGGTAAATTTATGGGCGTATATTTCGGCAATCCAGTGATAGACCGGTTAAAAGATAAATTCTTAGCATTTGATCAAGTTTCACAACCAGTAGTCAATATCGTTCAATCAATAAGAAAATGGACATGGAAACTTCGCCCTGCTAAGAGAAATAATAAGCATTAAACTTTAATTTGTGCGTATTGAAAAATTACAAATGGTTCTAAAAAAATGCAAATCGTAATGACCAATATATTATCCACCTGGCTAATACTCGCTTTATTTGAAATTATTCTCTTTTCTTCATATACCTTGATCATGTACTCTTTTTCTAAGAAAAAAGAAGAAATACCTGAGAATGTTCATCACCCAACGATTACTCTCATTGTCCCAATGTATAATGAAGAAAAAGTAATACAAGAAAAAATCGAAAACATTTCCTACCTAGATTATCCTAAAGAAAAATTAACAATCATACTTCTGGATGATCATTCAAATGATGATTCAAAGGACATATCAATTCAGACTATAAAAGAAAAATCATTGGATGCAAAAGTGATTGAAAGCCAGGGCGGTAAGGGAAAAGCAAGAGCTCTTAACTGGATATTCCCCTCACTAGAAAGTGAAATAACCATAATATCCGATGCCGATGCTCTCCTTAAAGAAGATTCCTTGTTGCAGCTAACAAAAAACTTTACAGACCCTGATATCGGGGGAGCCACAGGGAAAATTATCATCCTCTCCGACAAAGCAAGAGCATCAAAATCGCAGGAAGAGTCTTATCGTTTCTTCTTCGATATATGGAGACTTGGGGAAAGTAACATTCATTCAGTTTCCGTGTGCAATGGTCCATTGATGGGATTCAGGACAGACCTGTTAAAAAAAATAAAGATCGACCCAGATGCCTACGCAGATGATTCTGACATGCTGTTTAAAGTGATCAGATCGGGTTATCGTGTGGTGTACGAACCGTTTGCTATTGTATACGAACGCGTCCCATTAAGTGTAAAAGGCCGCATTATCCAGAAAATGAAACGGATAAACGGACTAAGAAAAGTATATACAAACAATCTTGATATGCTTGGAAAAGGTGAATTTGGAAAGATCATATATCCATATGCACTCATGACGCATATCATCTCTCCGATAGCTGTCCTTTTCCTGATAATTCTATATCCATTTATCGTAATAAAAAACCCAATATACCTGGGATTCCTGATATTTCTATTTATACCTAAAATTGGAGGGACCATAATATCATTTATCACAACCCAGTTCATTATGAATTTCTCATTCCTTGTGCCTACCTCTGGTTCATGGGAAGCAGTTGAAGATGCAAGATATAAAATCAAAAACAATGGGGAATAATTATCATTCATAATAAAATCATTCAAAACCTTTATTTACATATCTATAATACTAGATGCCATATTAACGAGTGTATTCTGTAAAAATCGAGGTGTTTAATTGACTGAAGAAAATGTAGGATTGCCTGATCCAAATTCTAAAAATAATAATCTAATTTCTAGTCTAAAAAATAAATTTTCAATATATACTGCTTTTATTCTGTTTATATTCAGTCTTAGCCTATACATCCGCACTGTAATCCCATATGATGCAGTATTTAGAGGCGGCATTATAGGATTTGCATCTGACGACGCTGTATTCCATATGCGTATTGTCGAAAATTTTATTGAAAATTTCCCTCATAAGATATGGTTTGAAGTCTTTACACTTTATCCATACGGCCAGAGTCCCCATTTTGGTCCTCTCTGGACATATATGATCGGGATTCCGTCATTGATCCTTGGAGCAGGTTCCCCGAGTCTCGAACTGACACGTACCGTAGGTGCATATTTACCAGGGATATTGGGAGCATTGGTAGTATTTCCCATATATTTCATTGGCAAAACTGTGTTTGATAAACGTGTGGGTCTGCTTGCAGCTTTTATTATTGCTATTATGCCAGGTCAGTTCCTGTCCCGCTCAGTAATGGGTTTCACAGATCATCACATAGGCGAAGTATTCTTCAGCTCGCTGTATCTAATGTTCTTTTTAATAGCATTAAAATCAGTCCGAAGCAAAGACATTTCACTAAGTGATGTCCAAAATAAGAATTGGAATAAATTAAAATATCCTATAATAATTTCCATTTTCACAGGAATCGCTTTTGGCCTATTTATGCTCCAGTGGTCGAATGGTGTTTTATTTGGAGGTATTGTTGCCATATTTATTGTACTACAATATATCATAGACCATATGCGAGGGCATACCGTTGACGGGTTATGTTTAGTAAGCTGTATTTCATTTTTGGTTGCTTTTCCATTGGTTTTATTATTCGTTGATCCAATAAATGGTTTCCAATCAAGCCGCTATTCTTATCTACACATCTTAATCACATTTGGCAGCTCCATATTTTTCCTGATTATGGGACTTTTGTCCATTAAAATGCGAGAAAAGAAAATTGAGAAAATCTATTACCCATTTACTATAGCTGGAATATATGCTATTGGTTTGGTTATAGCCAAATTCTTCATTCCCCAGGTATATTCCAATTTTCAATCATTTTTCGCCATTTTCCAGTCCCGTTCAGGCGGTTATCTCACCATCGCAGAAGCCTCCCCCCCAACCCAGTGGATGAAATTCGGCTCATCAGCATACCCATATAATTTTGACGGTAGTTTTCCAGGAATTTTTGAATTAGTCTCATCCTACAATCTCGCACTCCTTGCCATGATCGTTGTCGGAACACTCCTCCTCATCCGCAAGTGGGAACCGGAAAAAGCCCTGTTCCTGATCTGGTGCGGCACCATGTTCTTACTCACCACCGGTCAGAACCGCTGGTTCTATTATTATGCAGTGAACGTGGCAATCCTGGTGGCTTTCCTCGGCATCAGCCTGCTGGACATCTCCGGAGTTAAGCAAACACTACAAAAATTCTGGAACCAGGTCAATACACCAAATGATTTAAAAAATTTCATACTCTCTGACCTAAAAGCACACCAGATAATAATCGTGATCCTGGTAATCCTCATACTATTCATCCCCAACTTTGCTATTGCATCCCGCACGACAGCAGGCGGTCCCATAGGCTCAGGTTATTATGAATGGTACGAATCCCTGAACTGGATGCGTTACAACACTCCTGAAACCGGCCTCGATTTCGATGCTGTATATGACCGCCCCCCTGCAGGTGAGACATTCCCGTATCCGGACAGTGCATACGGTGTAATGTCATGGTGGGATTACGGCCACGTCATCACATATTTCGGGCACCGCATCCCCAACGCCAACCCCTTCCAGGCAGGTATAGGCGGCGGCCTGGACCATGCCCCTGGAGCATCGTCTTACTTCACTGCCCAATCAGAGGAAGAAGGGAATAAGATATTAGATGAACTTGGGATCAATGGCAAACCAGGTGCTAAATATATTGTTAGTAACGCATACATGGCATATGCCATTCTAGATGTCATGGGTACCTGGAACAATGTGAATTTCCGTGAACCTGGTCAAATGAACTACGGCACTCAGCCCACAGATCTGGACCAATATCTTATGTACATCGAAAGTTATCAGGGGCTAAATTATCAGCAAGTAGTCAATAATGAAGTGGTTACAATCATTGCCCTTCCCAGCAGAAGTTATTACAATTCCATGGAAGCACGGTTGCATATTCTCGACACCAATGGATTATCCCATTACAGGTTAGTACATGAAAGTGCACCGTCACCCAATACCAAAGGTGGAGTTGCTGAACCATACTATAAATACAGATATAATACGCTTTATGGAGGCAATCTGCCATTGGAAAATTCAGGTTATATAAAGATATTTGAATACGTCAATGGCGCAACCATCACAGGTAGTGCTCCTGAGGGGGCAACAGTAACCATCTCGAATAATATCAGGACCAATGATGTAGTAACAGACATGTTCAATTCCCAAGGACGGTTGTTTACCTATACTCAGACCACAACTGCTGTGAACGGTACGTACAGTCTCATAGTGCCATATTCAACCCTTGGTCCGATTCCTGGAGAGACTAATTTTGATACCAGGCCGACCGGACCTTATTCAATCACTACCGGAAATGTTACACAGTCAATTGATGTGGCTGAGCAGGATGTGATAAACAGCGGAACCATTACGGTTAATTTAATGGGATAGTACATTCAAAAAACGTATCCAATTCAAAAAGCATGGAAAATGAGCAGTGTCCTGGAATAAACCGCATATCATATATTCTATAACGCGTGTTCTCCAGTATCACATCCAAATTCCCTGCTTTTCGAAGATTATTGGCACTACCCTGACATAGCTTATTTGAACCACTTATGGGATAACGAATGGAGCCTCTCAGAACTTCAAGGTGTCGTAAAAGATTATTTTTAGGACGGTTTGATTTCTGAGTTGCCAAAGAAGGTGTTGGAGTTAGAGATCAAATACTTTAAATTCAATACAAATATTATATTGATAGGGGGCATATGTCCTGACAATCCGTTTATTGAAACATGAAACTTCTTCTCCCAGTCTTTTAGCCGCTTCCATGATATATCTCCATGAGGTCCCATAAAGATCATCTTCCGGAGTAATATCATAAAAATGCACCATCCCGTTTTTTTTGGCAACCAGTATCCCCCAGTCCAGGAACTCGCGGGCACTATGCGGCAGGTTCATGATAACATGGTCGGCTGAGTGTTTA
>DATKUV010000230.1:0-8056 GCA_035530415.1 Candidatus Nanoarchaeia archaeon
TCTTGTTTGCTTTACTTGACCTGTATTTATTGTTAATTGGTTCTAATGATAATATCGCACATGCTGCACACTTATTTGGCTTGTTGTTTGGGCTTTATATGGGTGTAAAGTTAAAGAAAGAATATTCTGTATTAACATGGTAAGTCGCAAAATATAATATGCACTAAGTTGAATTACAGGTTGCAGGAGCATTACAATTATGGCGAAAAAAAATAAAAAAGGAAAAGCAAAAAAAGAGCCCGCAGTTAGCTCCGGGAGTAAGATAATATTCCCATTTTATTCAAATGAAAGATGGAATAACTGGTTAGCACAGGTCAAAGAGAGTGGGTTTGAACTCAAGGAAGATGATGAGGACGCCGGGAAATCTGGAGAGATATTTGTCAACATGGAAGATGACATCAATCTTGCTTGCTTGAAAGTAATCGCCAAATTCGACAATAAAGAATTCTCACCCGATGGGGCAATCGATGCATTGACCGAGATCAGGAACGTTGTGTTAACGCCCATTGATCCAATAAGTGAAACAATAGATCTTATGATCGATTCATTGCAGACCTCACTTATCGGTGTGTTTGCCTCCTGTGAATATTATATCGATAACGGTGCCGATAATTCTGTTGATCTGATTGAACTTATTAAAAAAGCTGTTTCTTCAGAAGAGAATAATGACCCCGGTGCGGCCCTTAGTTATATTGCATCCCTTGGAGCCAATGTTCTAAAAGGTACCGAAATATCAGATAAAATGATATCAGATATTCCGTATGGTCTGGTAGCAGAATGGATGGACGGGCTGGAATCATTATCAGTGGCCATGATGGGTGATGACAGTTACAAGTTCGACGAACCTGATGCGTAATAACGATATTTTCAGGTTTTAATTTTTTAAGGTAGGATACTATGCTGCTTCATAATATCCTGAAACTTTCCGAGGATGAGAACCTATTTTTACCTGAAGACTGCTACAGCAGTCTAAATGAACTGAACCAGACTCTGGGGTTCATGCACCAGATCATTGAATCCGGGGGGGTGGACTCAGAGATCCGGGCATTAAAGACACAGGATGGTGAGATTGTATGCCTGGCGATTTTTAATCCTGAAACTGATGAGTATCCTGCCTTCTGGGCAATATTCACTGATCAGGTGGCAAGAAACGGCATTCTATCTCCTGCTGCAGAACATTTTTCCAGGCAGGCTGATGAAATAATTAAGCATGCTGATTCCATGAAACTGATGAAAACCACATCAGAGGAATTGGACGCTGCTCTTAGAGAATTTATTTCTATAAACCTTGTTAATCGGCAGTTATGCGATGGGTGCGTAAAAGGGCCTGAAACATATGAGATGGTATTTTTTGAGAACAGGGTTCAGAGACTTGTTGAACTATTCGGAAAATTGGGGAATAGGTTTGATTCTTCTGGTCAGGTTCTGGAAATATGCTGCGGGAATGGGATGGCAACCATGTCGCTGGAAAAAACGGGCATTTTCCCTTTAACTACAGATTATGACCGCTGTGAGATCTGCCAGGGACTTGAACATGGAGTGTTGAAACCTGAGCGCTCGATCGTGATGGATGCTACAAGGTTAACTCATTTCTTTCCAGAGGATTCATTTGATTCGGTCATCGGGTTCATGCTCGGGACCATATATGTTTTCAATAAAGATATCTGGATTAGCATTATGGGGGAGGCCCTGAAAGTGGTCAAGCCAGGTGGACAGCTATTGTTCACTGTTAACAAGCGAGAAGAAATGGATATCTTAAAAGATGTGTTGGATGGCTTAGGGACATTGGGTGAATTGATAGACAACACTGATGATAATGGGATATATGATCAGTGGGTATACCTGGGACAAAAGCGTTAACAACTGGAAGTATTTTGTTATTTTTTCATTCTTATTATTGAGGTGCTGATTGAAAAGTACCTGAAAAACGTCTAATGTGATACTTTCAAAAAAGGGGCTTTTGCGACAGTCTCTATACTATAAAAATTATACCTGGGTATAAACTTAGAACGCAATAAGAACATAAATGAGGTTCTCAAAATGGCACAAGATAATAAATTATTATGGAATGAAGAAATTTGCGCCGGGTGTGGCACCTGTGAGAGGAGTTGTCCTGTTGAGCCCAGGGCAATTTATAGTAACTGCCGGTAAGATCGTAATAGACTACAATCTGTGTGATGTCTGTGGTATTTGTGTAAAGGAATGTCCAGTCAAAGCACTGTACTTTGAAGTGTTCCAACTGAATAACTTAATGCAGCTTTAATTATTTACCTGCGAAAAGTGGGCAGGAAAACTATTAATACTTTAAGGAAGCAGGATAAAAGATAAAAAGAAGGTGTTTTATGGCTTTTCACGTAATGATAATCCCTACTTTGGGCTGTCCATCAAATTGTAGTTATTGCTGGAGTTCAGAGGAAGGGTCTCCAATAATGAGCATTGAAACCATTAAAGAAGTGGTTAAATGGCTCAAGGGTTTCAGGGATGATCCAGTTACTTTTACTTTCCATGGTGGCGAACCCCTCTTAGCTGGCACGGATTTTTTCAGGGAAGCGTTACCATTACTGGCTGAGGGTTCAGTTGATCAGAAAGCGGCTTTTGCTCTTCAGACAAATCTCTGGAAGATGACCCCTGAACTAGCCCAAATTTTAGCTGAGTATAATATTCCCATCGGTTCCAGTATAGATGGTCCTGAGAAGCTTAATGACCTGCAAAGAGGGGAAGGATATTATGAGAAGACCATGAAGGGATATGAAATAGCACGGGCCAATGGTCTTACAGTGAGATTTATCAGCACTTTCACCAACTATTCTGTACAATTCAAGGAAGAAATTTTCAATTTTTTCCTGGAAAATGCCCTAACTCTAAAATTACATCCAGCACTCCCATCTTTACGTGATGAAAATCCTGAAAAATGGGCACTTGATCCTGAAGAGTATGGAAAATTGTTAATTTATCTGCTAGATAAATATCTGGAAAATATAAATGATATTGAAATTATGAATATTGACCACCTGTGTAAATGTGTGTTCACAGGTCACGGTAGTGTGTGTACTTTTGTGGATTGTATGGGTGATACATTTGCGGTAGGACCTGATGGAAGCATATACCCATGCTATCGCTTTGTAGGTATGCCAAAATATGTTATGGGTAATGTATATGACCATCCCAGTGTGGAAGATCTTTCCCGGTCTGACGCATGGAAGCTTATGCACCAATATAAGGAATATGTAGATAAGGAATGTGGAGATTGCAGCTTCATTAATGCCTGTCGGGGTGGATGCCCTTACAATGCTATTGCACCTACTGAAGGTGAAATAAGGGGTGTAGACCCACACTGCACTGCATATAAGATGATATTCAAGGAAATTACTGATAGGATAAATAATGAATTATTTGGTGGTGCCGGTATGCCCGGCCTTCCACAAGAACCGAATGCTAAGGCGGGAATAATGTCTTTGATGATAAAAAGCTCCTGAATCAGGAAAATTGATTTTGGGAACTGATCTATAAGAATTATTGATTATCTTCATTTTTTTTTCTTGAAATTCCATATCGTTAGGTAGCGAAAGATAAAAAAAAGATACTGACAACCTGATATTAACCTAATATGAGGTTAATATGAAATGAGTGAAATCTCAAAGTCTAAAACTGGTCAGTACAGGATTACCATCCCACATTCGATTACGACTGTGTTCAACTTGGAGGATGGTGGGGAGTAGTACTGGGTTGGTGTGCAAGGGCTACCAGCATTAAACATGGATTTTCACAATCATAATTGCCGTAATATCCATCACTTCCAAACAAACTCCAGTTTTTCCCCCAACCATTTAATATCTTTCCCACCATCCACCTATCCATCCAAAAATTGAGCGTTCATCAAACAACCCGTCGCCCTCTTTTTGCTCAGACAAACGATTATTTTATCTTTGTAATTATATATTTTACCCCATCCCTGAATGAAATCCTTATACAACGTTTCAGGCTCACTATTCCCATAACCCCGCAAATTTATCGCCATCAATCAGTAAAGTGTGTGTGCAATTTGCGTTAAAAACGTATCAAAATCTATCTTAATATTTAGATCAGATGCGAGTTGATTGATATCAAAAAACGTTGTTTCTGTTTTAATTCCAAGTTCAATCAACCATCTGGGTGGATACAACTCAATAATATCTTTCAACGAATGCTTAAAATCCGTAGTTATTATAAACATTGGTTTTGCTCTTCCGTTATCAGTAACGATGATCTGTCAAAGTTTTATCGTTTTCCACTTCCCATCCTCAGAATCTTTATACCGCAGATTTACCGTTTCCTCATGTGCACGAACCTTCCCATATCCTCCTTTCGTTCGCTTGATCCCCACAGTATCCTACTTTTCTATATCATTTGCCTCCTCAACCATTTTCTTACTTCGGTAACGAATAGTCACGACATTGATGCCTTCTTTCGATATCTTCGCAATATTTTCATAATTTGTTACCTTCGAATTAACAACTACCCATTCAGGTTTTATCCCCAGAGGTTTGACCATATCTAGAAATTTTATAATTTCATCACTTGCTTCACTCCTTTTTACGTTTGCATTGCTGTACGGAAACATCCTACTTCCTCTGTCCTGAACAAGAAAAATAAGAGCCTCCTCCATGTTTTTTCCACGCGTTGCGATATGATTAATCTCCATTTCTTTTGAATCGCCAAAATGCGGCGTAGTATGGAAATCTATATGGAGAACGCTGAGATCCATGTATTTCTTTATCAGTCAAATATAAATTTATTTCATGTCCCTCAATGTAACTTCCTTCATATCGTAGTCAAAAGAATGTAATGAGGAAGAACATGGAACGGTATCACTTCCCGTGAACAAAGCCAAACCCTCGTCTTCCAGCATGAAATTTATGTCGTTTCGTCTTTTTTTAATTCGAAAGACGGTTTATGTCGTACGATTACGGGTGATATATAGAGGTGGTCATTTGGCCTAATTGTAAATTGTTTTTGAATTAGCTGAATTCCACAATATTGAATTACTTTATCTTCCCCCTTACTCTCCAAATTTGAATCTGATTGAACGTTTATGGAAATTTATCAAGAAAGAGTGCCTATATTCAAAATATTATTCTAACTTTGGGGATTTAAAAAATGCTATCATTAGCTGCCTGAGCCAAACTGATAGTACTCATAAACAAAAACTTGATTCGTTACTTACATTACGGTTCCAGAGATTTGAAAAAGCTCAATTTTTGGAGGTGTGAAGTATAGTATCATCTTGGAACCAGTCTACAAATTGTGTCCATGTCTGCGGATAGTCTTTGCCCGGCACTGGGTAGTGGAGGCATTTCGTCATTGAATCACTTTACTACGTTCAATGCCATAGTTTTTTCGTGGATACCCCCTTTGTATAAAGTCAAACGTTGCGGCGGCACACCCAATCGCAGCAGAGCTGCGGGGTATAACGATTGAGATAAAACACTAAAAATTACGCAAAGTTAAAATAACATTGTCTTTGCGGTTAAACAGTGGGCGACAACCTTCAATCTGCGTGTATCAGCGTACATCCGCGATTAATATTGAATTGTAATTTTATGGGGCTGGTGAGATTTGAACTCACGATCGACGGGTCTCTCCGAACCCTTGAAGAATTCAAGGAGAACACAAATCAGTGCTCCAACGGCTCCTCACTGACCCGCCCCGTCGAGCAAGTCTCAGTAAACCCGTTGCTCATCATTTTATCCGCTGGAGCCCGTCGCCATTCCTGACTAGGCCACAGCCCCATGAATGGTGCTGAATATTT
This sequence comes from Candidatus Nanoarchaeia archaeon, assembly GCA_035530415.1. GTDB lineage: Archaea > Halobacteriota > Methanosarcinia > Methanosarcinales > Methanocomedenaceae > Kmv04. The sequence continues at coordinate 5,789 of DATKUV010000230.1, forward strand.
CTTCGCCTTTTGCTTTTACTCTAATGTCCACACGATATTAAAACTTAACGATTACAAGAGGATATTTAACTCCAAAATGAAACAAGGCAGTCTACATATTACATAACTTTCGGCTATTTTGATTTTTCGACCAAGTTAGATTAGATAAATCACTTGAATTCAATCACTCGCCCATCAGGATCATAAACCGGCATCATATTTAATATCTGAATAGCTTTATAAAGTTTATCCATCAAAATCGGTTCTTTCGGATTCATTTCCAACTCTATAATCTTCCTATCATTTGAAACAGATGCGCTCCCATTAAGTTGGAATATCGATTCCATCAAAGTCAACAATTCAAATTTTTCACCATCAAAACACTCATTCAAAAAGAAACTACACAAATTCACAAAAGACATCTTAAAACATGTCATGATCTGATCAAGCTCAGTATCGATCCTGTACACTTTATCCTTACCACGGAGCCGCTTTTCCTCATTCAGTGATTTCTTTAATTTATCAAAATCATCCTTATACTCCTTTTTAATTTTATTTATCTGACGGATGCATTTATTGATCTTGGATTCACATTCTTGTAAATTAACGGCATCAGCCTCACTCAAAATCCTCTTTCCCTTAACAATTATAGATTTCTCACGCAGAGGTCGCTCTGTCTGGTACAAATCAGTAAGCTTGGCCTCGATTGCATCGATTTCTATCAATGGGATCTTAAGTTTTAATTTTAGATTCGTTATTGTCTCACATATTTTTTTGTATCGTTCATCCATTTTATCATAAGATTCAATCTTTTTCCCATAACCCACAATACGATGGATATTCACGCCAGACTTTTCATCCCTGAATATTTTTTCCTGCATGGGCCATCGATCAAAATATTTCTTCACAATTTCACTTTCACCCAATAATTCACGTGGTACATTAGTAACAATGACTGCTTTTCTATCGTTATCCCAATTCACAATCACGGCACGTGATTCATAAATGTAGTTTTCTTCAGATGAATCCACAAGTTCAATCTTACAGTCAACAAGGTCGGCAGTTCCATATTTATACCGTGTTTCCAGTTGTAGGTGCTTGAATTTCCTGTCTTTTGTCTGGTTTTCATCAAGAATAGTGATATAATATTCATCACTATTGGCAAAGCCTCTAAGAGTTTTTACACCGTTACCTCCGGCATCAAAGACTATTATCCGATTCACCTGAATATGACCAGAGGGATCATCCAGCATTTGTGTTAATTTAGTTACCATGTTTAATGCATGTTTACCAAGATCTGCATGCCCATGAAATGTCTGGAAGTATAGTGGATGTCCTTTACCGTCATGGATAAAAACATTTTCAAGACAGTTCATAACACGACCAAGCATTGTTGCTTTGCCTTTGTAACATCTGTTCGACGACCATAGCGGTTTGGTGTTGCCATCAATATAATAACACACAAAATATGTTTCGTTATTTTGTCCATCTCTCCAGAAATCCATCCAGAATTTTGCTGTTTCAATGATTAACTGGTCAGAAATCTTGAGATATTTGAGTTCTCGAAGATATTTATCAAGTGCGGCATCTTTGTAGTTGTAACCAGAGAGATATTTTAGATCGTTTCCTTTTGCACGGTTTATCCTGCTTGATTTTCCGTTTGATGTAACCAGTGGAAGACAAAGTAAAGCAAGGTTATATCGGGAGATTGTTTTTTCTGACTTCAAAAATATATTCATTGATAAGAGATTTTTCAATGGTATTTTTTCATCGATTGATTTAATACGATTACATCTTACATCTTCCTGTTGATTGTACTCTTTGGTGAATTTTCCATGGTCACGAACTTCTGGATGGTCTGGTTCGAATGTTTTGGTCTGAGTGATGGATTCTGTTTGACGAATCTGGTCTAACCTTTGGGTTATTGTTTTTGTGATGATGTCTATTATATTTGTGTAGAATGCAAGGAAGGTAAAAATCTCGCCGCCACCGGATTTTTGAGGTTGATATTCTGGTTTAGTTGGCGGGATTCGTGTTAGAGATTCAGATGCTCTAAAACAGTTAAGAGCGGTCTTAGAGATGGTTGTATTGAACTTGTCAAAAATATTCGCTTGTAATTGTGCTGAAGATAGAGCTGGATTCTCATCTACAATGGTTAAGATATAATCTTTTATTCTTTGTGATAATTTCGTATTGTTGCCGTTTATTCTTTTATCTTTTAATCCTTCTTCGCCATATTTTTTGAGGGTTTTGCAATAGTTATAGTATTGTGCTCTTGAAAAGGGTACT
>DATKUV010000231.1:0-4740 GCA_035530415.1 Candidatus Nanoarchaeia archaeon
TCAGGCAACCGCATCTGGGATGAAAATGGTGGATTATCCACAAAATATACATGGGACGCATGGTCATTTGGCGGTTTCTATTATGACCTGGATAGCAATGAAGGTGGAGAAACCCTTACCATAACCGATATTGATTGGTCGTTGGGCGATGATGATGTTGTGTATACAGCAAAACCAATACCTGTCAAATTTGAAAGAACTGCATTCGGAGAGTATTATGTTATCGGATTCATGGCAGAAAGATACTTTGCAGGCTATAAATCAGGAAGCATTGGGGATTCAGGTGATAACCTCCTGGATGACGATAAGTTGAGTAAAGTATTGATCGATGATGATGCAAGCCAGATGGTCAGGGCAGGACAGGTTCTTACACTTGAAGAAGGTTACGAGTTCCGTATCCTGGAATTAGATGTGCAAGGTAACCAGGCTCTGGTTGGGATTTTCAAGGACGATGGGAAAGTTGAGGAAGATATTTTATCTAGCGGAGATACCCTTGTCTATAAAGTGGATGGTATACCGATAATTGGCATTCATATTAATTCGGTTTTTGCCGGGATGGAATCCAGTTCTATAAGAGTTGACGGCATATTCCAGATATCAGATAAATTTACCAGTGTTAATAATGGTGAAAAATTCGGTTTGATGACAATTGAAACTGTTAGTTCAAATGAGATCGTTATGAGCAACAGGGATTCGATATCTCTCAGCAAATACAAAGGCAAGTCTTTCAATCTCATGGGAAAGATCAATATTGAAGTTGGGGATGATACTGTTCTCAGATTTGCACCTGTAGTTGATACATCTGAACCAGGAACATACGAACTCAGGGGTACAGTGACCGTAGAAAAAGATCCGATCTGGACCCCTTTGAACTTCGAAGGGTTACTGTATGACATGGATACAGGAATTGGTACAGAGTCCCTGAGCATTGAACGGGTTAATACAGGTGACAGGAGTATAGGTGAAGGAGACCTGGAATATACCACAAAACCAATATCTGTCAATTTTGAACATAAAGAAGATGGCTGGAAAACCTACCAGGCCATAGGTTTTATGGGAGAGAAATATTTCGCAGGTTACCAAGGTACTTCGACATTTATTTCCAGTGACAGGAGTCTGATAGGTGAAGAAAGATTAGGCAAGATCCTCACCGACGAGGATAAGAGTTATTCACTCCGTCTTGGGAATCCTCTGACCCTTCAGGAAGGGTACAGTCTGCAGATCGCGGATATTAGCAGAAATGGTGATCTGGTAATGATCGCTGTATATAAAGACGGTGATGAACTGGGCACAGATATTCTCGGTTCTGGTGAAACATTCGTGTATGATGTGGAAGTAGGTGGTACAAATATCCCTCTGATTATTGCACATATCAAAAATGTATTTACCGGTTTTGAAACAAGTTCGGTGTTTATTGACGGACTATTCCAGATCTCTGAGGATTTCACTTTAGTAGAAAACGGTGATAAATACGGAAAAATGGAAGTCACAAACGCTAATGAAAATGAAATTACCATGGAAAACAAAGATAGTTTTTCACTGGGAACGGGTGAAACCATTAACATAATGAGCGATATCAAGATCAAAGTAGCAGATAACAGCTCGATAGTCAGGTTTTATCCATTCCTTGAAGTGATAGTTGAAGAGCCGGAATACCTGGAAATTGACATACCTGATAGTGTCTTCCAGAATGAAGAGATAACCATGACCGTCACATCTGACGGTGATGAGGTCAAAGATGCGACCATAACATTTGGTGATGTTGAAATAGGTACTACAGATTCAAATGGTGAATTGACATATACTTCAACAGAAACAGGCACATTTACAGTCACCGCTTCAAAATCAGGTTATGAAAGTGTAAATGAAGAAATTGAAGTACTTCACCAGCCTAAGACTCTCGATATCAGTGCTCCTTTTGTTGTTGATAAAGGAGAAGAGATTTCGATTTCAATAACATCCGAAGGCGCTAAGATCAATGGTGCTTCTGTTAAATTCGGAAGTATCGACCTGGGTACAACCCCATCAAGCGGGAATATTACATATACCCCGGAAAAAGCAGGAACTTTCACTATTCTGGTTTCAAAATCAGGATACCAGGACGCGACCCAGGATATTGATATAACTGACCCGGCAGCAAAACTGGTATTTACCAATTTAACCATCGAGCCCAGAATAGTTCAACCTGGACAGATAGTAAATATTACAGCTGAAGCTGCTAATTTCGGTACAATACGTGATTCTGATACCGCAATTCTGAAGATCAACGGTAAAACAGAAGACACCAGAGAACTGCTATTAGGTCCAGGCGAAACTGTTAAACTTTCATTCACAGCAAACAAGACAAAATCAGGAACATATCGTGTTGAGCTTAATGAGAAAACAGGAACTTTCAAAGTAGCAGGAGAAGGATTGGGTTCAATAACCGGTATCGTATTGGGTATAATTGCATTATTGGGTGCTACAGCTATAATATACAGTATTTATACTGGTACATTGACCACTGAAGTTATAGCAGCCAAAGCAGAAGCGATAAAGATCCAAATAAAACAACTATTTGAAAGATAGAAATATTTTGGAAAAAGGAAGAACACTATTCTTCCTTTTCTTCCACACCCATAACAGTAAACAGTTTTTTAACCACAGCTTCTTCAGCCAGTCTCATCAAGGTCTGTTTATCCTTGGTTCCGCTAAATACCCCCAGAGGTATCTGACCACCGGCAGATGTTGAATGTCCCCCACCATACTCTTCTCCAAATGCTTCACGCATGACCTCCCCAATATTTATTCTGACATCCTTACTTCTGCCAGATATCTGTATGGTATCTTCTGAGAGTCCGAATATAATGGTTGTGGTAATACCTTCCAGGTTCAATAAATAATCTGCTGCCTGCGGCAGTGCATCCCTATCCCGGATAATGCCCACATTAGAGATGAGATAACTGCCGATAACTTGCCTATTCTTGATCGCATAACCTATGACATCAAGGGTCTCTGTAGACATGGCTGGTGTCTCGATCTGGCTCAGGATTTGATGATTTACCATAGGATATAAGAAAGCTGCAGCAGCCATATCTTCCTGTGTGGTATTTTTCTTGAACTCATCAGTGTCAACCCTGATACCATATAATAATGCAGTGGCCAGTTCACTACTTATCTCAAGATTTAATTCTTTCAAATAGATCGTCATTATGGTGGCACTGGCCCCGATATTTGGTTGAATGTCAATATAATCGGCTTTTACTTCAGAGACATTTACCGGGTGGTGGTCGATCACAATATCTACTTTTGTTCCTGGCTGAAGTAAATTGTTAACTCCAGGTATAGCACATTCAAAAAGGGCAATCTTTGAAAACCTTGACAAATCATAATTTTCCATTCGTTCCAGATCAATATCAAGAAGATTGACAAAAGCTTTATTTTCCTGATGTCCGATCCTTCCGTGATATAGTATTTCTGATTTAACACCAACACTTTTAGCTATCTCTTTTAATGCCATAGCACCTGAGATTGCATCCGGATCAGGATTATTGTGTAATACAATGGCAAATTCTTTATCCCCCAATTCCCGGATAATTTTTTGGAGCTTTTTTGTCTTTTTTAGTGTAACGGCTCTTTCCACTGACTGGACCATGAAAAGGGCTGTTGCCTTATTAAGCAATATTGCAGAGTCGATCCCAGCTGCTTCGAGACGTTCTTTATTTGCCTGATCAATTGCTCTTGCTACGGTATATACGTCAGGTTTGAGTTTCTTAAGATTAGTCAAAGCCTGGAAGTTCGCTTCACCATCAGAACTTAAAATGAAAGCCACTTCAAGATTGGGGATATCAAGCATTTGTATGGTCTCTGGTAGACTGATATCGCCGATTTCTACATCAAAACCCTGCTCCTTCAATGTTTCTGCTTTGCTGGCATCTTTTTCAACAAAAATAAGGCCAACATTACGCCCTTCTAATTCTTTGGCAACTGAATTTCCCATACCCCCACTACCAAGGATCGCATAAATTGGCTTTGTTATTGTATCCGGTTTGGTCTCTGGGATAATATTTTCATCCAATGCTATTTCACTTACTTCTTCGGTTATGAAAAGGCCTCCAATAATCTTAGATAGTTAGTTTATATGTTCATAAAGATTTACTTAATTGTTTCGTTGTATTATCCCGAATGTATAGTTCCGAAAAGATTGCACATAGCAAACTTTTATCCTGAATCAAAAGGGTATAATCCAATATTACTATGATGGCTACATTAATAGAATCTGCAAAAAAAGATAAATTAACTTCGACCATATCAAAAGTTAGTAAGATCGAAGGCATCGACTCCCTTAGGCTTGCTAATCTAATCGCAAAAGGCCGGGTTGTAATACCAAAGAATGTATTAAGAAAACATATATCCCCGAAGGCAGTAGGAGAATGTGTTTCCACTAAAGTAAACGCTAATATCGGCACCTCCCGGGAACATGGAAATGTTGAAGAAGAGTTGTTAAAAGCCCAGACCTCTGTCCTTTACGGGGCCGACACTGTAATGGACCTATCAACCGGTAAAGACATAAACAGCGTCAGAAGGCTAATATTAAAAGAGATCGATGTTCCTATAGGTACGGTTCCCATTTACCAGGCAGCCAGTGAACATGCTTCTGTACTTGACATGACAGAAGATGACATGTTCAATGCGGTCCGGCTTCATGTTAAGGATGGTGTGGATTTTGTTACTATTCATACAGGTGTTACATTAAGAGCT
>DATKUV010000232.1:0-3438 GCA_035530415.1 Candidatus Nanoarchaeia archaeon
AGACTATCCTATAGAAGTTGGATTCAGCAACCTGAAAGCACCTGTTACGCAGACAATTATGGGAATTGCACCAGAGACTATAGGCGATTTTCGACCTGTGCTGGATTATATCGAAGAAGAGATCACTCAACTGTTAGCTACCACTCATACCGGCCAGGAAGGTGATGCCAATGATTTTGAATCCAAGGCTCTTCATGCCGGTATGCTTGACTTGTTGGGAATGGAAGTAGCTGATATTATTCAGATCTCATGTCTGGGTATGCCTAAAGCTATAGAGGATACTCCGCTTGTTGAGATCGGAATGGGTTCTATTGATAATACTAAACCAGTACTGCTCTGCATCGGCCATAATGTGGCTGCTGTGACATATATTATGGATTATATAGACGAACACGAGCTCAGTGATAAGATCGAAGTTGCAGGATTGTGCTGTACAGCTCATGATATGGTTCGATACAATACTAATGCCAAGATCGTGGGTTCCATGTCCAAAGAACTAAAATACATCAGATCAGGCATTCCGGATGTTATTGTAGTGGACGAACAATGTGTCAGGGCAGATATTTTAAAGGAAGCAAGCAAGCTCCACATCCCTGTAATTACAACTAATGATAAGATCTTGTACGGTCTGAAAAACCGTTCTGATGATGAAATAGATGATATAATTAAAGACCTTGTTTCAGGTGACGAACCCGGTGCATTGGTCTTTAATTACGAAAAGGTTGGAGAACTGGTACCTAAACTTGTCATGGAAATGGCACCTATACGAAAAGCAAAAGGCATTACTGCCCTTCCAAATGACGAAGAGTTCAAGGAACTTGTCTCATCATGCAGCATGTGTGGGAATTGCGTTATCGGGTGTCCACAGGGCCTGCCCATTGACGAGGCCATGAAAGCAGCAGCAGAAGGTGACATATCCAAATTTGAGCATCTCCATGATATTTGTATAGGTTGCGGACGATGTGATTATGAGTGCCCGAAAGGTATCCCGGTTTTAAATGTAATTGAGAAAGCTTCCCAACGAGTGATACGGGAAGAGAAGGGCAAGGTCAGGGTAGGCAGGGGCCAGATAAGCGACCCAGAAATCAGGGAAGAAGGTCGCAACCTTGTACTGGGAACAACCCCTGGTGTAATTGCAATGGTGGGATGCCCCAATTATCCTAACGGCAGCCGGGAGGTGTATGAGATCGCTGAGGAGATGTTGCAGCGAAGCTACATCGTAATAACATCAGGATGCACAGCCATGGATATTGGTATGTTCAAAGACGATGAAGGTAAGACACTATATGAGCGATTTGCAGGGCGTTTCTTAAAAGGAAACCTGCTTAATACCGGAGGTTGCGTATCCAATGCCCATATTGCTGCTACTACCATCAAGGTGGCCAGTATTTTTGCGGGCCGCAACATCAACGGCAACTGGGAAGAGATCGCAGATTATGTATTGAACAGGATAGGTGCAGTGGGATTGGCATGGGGAGCATATTCCCAGAAAGCCCTATCAATAGGTACCGGATGCAACAGGCTGGGCATACCAGTAGTAGTAGGACCACACGGACCCAAATACCGGCGTGCCTATGTCGGAAAACCTTATGATCCTGATAAATGGAATGTAATGGATGGAAGGGATGGATCAGTAATTAATATTGAACCTGCTCCCGAACATCTTTTCATATCAGCCGAAACAAAAGCCGAGGTGATGCCCCTTCTGGCCAAACTATGTTTCAGGCCAAGTGATAACAGTCTTGGTCGGATGATAAAACTTACACATTACATCGAACTGAACGAGAAATACCTGGGAACCTTGCCTGATGACTGGCATATCTATGTGAGAAGTGAAGCAGACCTGCCTCTGGCCAAGAAGGAAGCACTGCTTAAGAACCTTGAAGAAAAACAAGGATGGAAGATCGACTGGAACAAGAAAAAGATCCTGGAAGGGCCGACCAGAGTTGCTGATGTATCATTCCAGCCTACAAATGTACCCAGACTTTGTAAGGAGGCGTCTGAATAATGGCTGCTGTGGATACAACCAAAAATGCAATTCCTTTTGACAGGGGTAATATACCAGGACCCAAGATGGCGAGACCTACCAAAGCAGATGTGGCCGGCAAACTGATCTCAAAAGCAAAACGACCTTTGTTGATCGTCGGGACAGCAGCTGGTGAGGAAGGACTTATAGAGATCGTGAAAATAATGGCTGAAAAAGGGATTCCAGTAGCTGCTACAGGAAGCAGCATGGGGAATCTGGCAAAGGAAGGTATTGAAGCCACATACGTTAATTTACACGCCCTGGTTTCATATCTTAAGGACCCGAATTGGAAAGGATTTGACGGAAATGGAGGCTATGATACAGCGATCTTTTTAGGCCATACTTACTATCATGCCAGTCAATTGATGTCAACTTTGAAGAATTTCACAAACATCAATGTGATCTCCATTGACAGGTATTATCATCCAAATGCCAAACAATCATTCGGCAATCTTAAAAAGGAAGATCATGTTAAAGCACTGCAAGAAGTAGTCGCTCAAATTTTGTGATATAATTACAATTAAAAAGATACAACGATACGAGGATGAATTAATGACTGATGAATTCCCCTTTGAAATATCCCCTATGTTTGAGGGGGAAAGAGTACGTAAGGATGATATGTACCTTGAACTGGCAGGCCCGAAATCAAAAGGGTTCGAACTGGTCCGGGCTTCAGAAATGGACGAGATTGAAGATGGTAAGTTTACACTTATCGGCCCTGACATCTCAGATGCTAATGAAGGGGATCGTCTCCCTTTAGGCATGATCTACCGTATTGCAGGTGAACTGGTGGAAACTGATCTGGAAGCCATTGTTGAAAGGCGAAACCACGATTTCCAGAACTATATCCAGGGCCTGATGCACCTGAACCAGCGATATGATGTATGGCTTCGTATTAACAAGGATGCAATTGCCAAAGGCCTCAATTCTTTTGAACAGATCGCCAGGGCCACTATGATGCTTTTCAAGAATGAGATGTCATTTATTGAAAAGATCGAAGCCACTTACATTACTGATATGGATAAAGTGCAGGAAGCACAGAATGAGGCCATGGGTGTATATGCGGCCAGGGATGAGCGAACCCGTAATCTCCATGATGAGGATGTTGATGTATTCTATGGGTGTACTCTGTGCCAGAGTTTTGCACCTACAAGTGTATGTGTTATCACTCCCGACAGGATCGCACTGTGTGGGGCCATTAACTGGTTCGATGGCAGGGCTGCAGCCAAAGTAGACCCGGAAGGACCCCAGTTCGCTATTGAAAAAGGTGAATGCCTTGATGAGATAGGTGGTGAATACACTGGTGTTAATGAGAAAGCAGTGGCACTATCAGGCGGCGAATACCAGAGGATCAAGATACACAGTTTCTTTGAGTTCCCACATACTTCATGCGGTTGTTTTGAGGTAGTAGG
>DATKUV010000233.1:0-2370 GCA_035530415.1 Candidatus Nanoarchaeia archaeon
GGGATCGGGCATCATGGCCCTGGCAATAAGCACTTTCTGCTGTTCTCCCAGGGACAGGGTCCTAAAGGAGTGGTCAGCCAAATGGGACAATCCCAGAAATGCCATTAATTCACGGGCACGTCCCAGATCCTCAGTTCCTGGTCGCTGGTACAGGCCGATACTACCGAATTTGCCTGAAAGCACAATATCCATGACGGCATCACCGGGATGTATCATGTTCCGTATTTCTGAACTACACTCACCGATAAGGCAACGCAGTTCCCTGAGGTCAGTGGAGCCGAACCTGTGTCCCAAAACTTCCACTTTACCTTTTGAAGGCTGATGATAACCGTTGATTATACTGATGAGACTGGTCTTTCCAGAGCCGTTGGGACCGATTATGGCCCAGTTCTGGTTTGGAGGAATATTCAGATTGATGTCTTTTAAAACCGTACAACCATTGCGAATAAAATGAACATGATCAAACAAAATGACAGATTCAATAATCATTGTAATGCCATAATATATCAGGTAAGAAAATTAATCTTTGCTCAATTTAATGCTTCTGCATTAAACCTCCAAGGATATCAGGATGTGGACAGCTCCGGGCAGGTGAGCTTTTTGGTATTCTGGTGTATCCTTCACATCCAGGAGAGTGAAAAGTTCACCTTTAGCCCGTCAGATATGTTTTCGATTTTTTTGCCCAAATAATTCGGAAGTTTTTCAACAAATAAATGATGATTTTGTTCTAACTATGTTAGATGAGTAAATAAATTGAAACATCATCAAAAACCCTATGTACAGGTATTGGATAATTTGTCCGAGGTCGTTGACATGGCACGATTCTAAGTTCCTTCATCTTCCAGGGATTCTTCAAGATTTTCTAATAGATTATCTACGATCTTCATTTCCCTGGCATAATTTTCCAGGTCACCATTATCCAAATATCCTTTAGCTTTATCATAATGGGAAATTATCTCACTTAGTGATTCAGAAAGGGTTTGTTCTTCTTGATTTGTTCCGATGGTGGTGATTGCGACATCTTCTCCTAGCACTGCCAAAATCCCCTCTTCCAGCGAATTAGCCATAACCACCTTGTTTTCATATGCTACAAGGATCTTTTTAAGTTCCGGGATACTGGATGAAGATGCTGCTGAGATGTACAGTGGTTCTATATAAAGGAGCGAGCCCCTGATCGGTATGACAAGCATGTTACCGCGGATCACATCAGAACCACCCTGGCTCCAGAGGGTGAGGTCCTTTGAGATAAACTCGTCCTGGTCGATCAATGCTTCGATCTGGGCAGTTCCGTATATCAGCTTATCTTTTGGGAACTCGAACACGATCTTTTCACCATAATTGGGAGGGTCCTGGTTCACTGCCATCCAGGCGATCAAATTATCCTTATTGCTGGGAGTAAAAGGCAAAATCATTACAAAATCAGTTGATCCTTCCAGATCCAGCAACACATTATAAGGCTCCACACTGATTAATTTATCAGCATATTTCTCTTTTGACATTTGCCATTTGTCCTCTTTGTTGTAGAACACTTCAGGGATCTTCATGTGATATTCAGTATATATCTGGGATTGTATCAGGAACAGGTCAGGTGAATATCGCAAATGCTGCTGAAGACCTGAGGGCATCTGGTCAATAGGTTTGAACACACCAGGGAATATCCTGGAATAAGTGGTAAGGATAGGGTCCTCTTCAATCATATAATATGTGATAGTACCGTCATACGCATCGACCACGGCCTTAACAGAATCCCGGATATAGTTGATTTTCGCATTTCCGATCAACATAGGCTCAGAATATGGATACTGATCAGAGTAAACAAAAGCATTAAGTATCCAATAAATTTGCCCGTCATCATTTACGACTACGTAAGCATCATTATCCAGTAGCAGATAGGGAGTAATGAGTCTCACACGATCCACTACATTTCGGTATATATGGAGCTTGCTGTTTGAGGAAATATCAGAGGAAGTGACAATCTTCCAGTCTCCCAGGCTAAGGGCTGATATAAATTTATTAACTGCTCCCATCTCAATCCCACCGGTTCCCGAATAGGTGGTGACCATATTCGTATTTCCGCTAGGGTAATCGAACTCCTCACGCCCCGTACCTGTAAATATATATGTATCTGTCTTCTCACCATAATATATCCTGGGCTGTTCAATCACAACTGAAGGAATATTGCTGATCGGAGGGATGTTCTCAATATACATCTCGGGTAGTCCCTGGTCCACGATCTTATTTCCCGGAGACATAACCACTCCAATGCCATGTGTGAACATCACATGTTTATTAAGCCAGGTATCGGCCGGCAGCATTTCATAATAGATCTCCCTTGCTGATAACCAGACCTGGGTCTTATTACCGTTAATA
>DATKUV010000234.1:0-5581 GCA_035530415.1 Candidatus Nanoarchaeia archaeon
AAGGATCTGTTCAACTGATGCTTCTGCTATACTAATATCTACCATTTATTTTTCCTCCGTATATTTTCGATCATATCCAAATGGATTAAATTTACGTCCACCGCCCTCATAGAATTTCGTAAAGAATTCCACATACTGCAACCTCAAAGAGTGCAGTCCGGGTGCAATAATACCCAGAACGGTGTTTACTGTGTGCCCTATTAAGAGCAGGATTATTCCTAGTACTAAGAATATTCCACCTTTTGGGAACATCATCTTAGTGACTATTTCATTGATTGCAAAGGCAATGCCTACTGAAGAAAGTCCAATAGCTGCCAACCTTGTATAAGAGAGTGTGTTACTGAGTATTGACGGGAGTTCCAGAATTGCTGCTCCACCTTCTCCTATTAATAACATCACAACCCCGAGTACAGCTATTACTATACCTGAAGCTTCACCTGCTGCCGTAATATAACCTAATTTGGCCAGGGCAAAGATACCGATTCCCAGTTGAAGTACGATCCAGCTGATCTTTTCAAAAACTGCGACCTTAATACCATGGGATATGGCTACGTTCCTGAATCCGATAATGAATCCTAGATTTAAGTGCAATACACCGATAAGCGCTGAGGCAATGAGAAGTTTAGGAATATCTTTCTTGCCAAGCCTTTCAAGTATTGGTAACGACTCAAAGTTATAGAAAATCGAACCAATCGGACTATGTTCACCTATCAGTGCTGTTACTACACTGTGGTGTCCGAACAGGTGGAACCCGAAGATCTCTGCAAATAGTACTCCAAATATCAATGTGGAAATACTACAATAGATCAGTATTGTGGCAAGTGGTTTTAGACCTGAGTTCTTGAGCTTTGCCTTGCCTACCAGGCCAAGTGCTAGTAGTACCAGACCATATCCGATATCTCCAAGCATAAGGCCATAGAATAATGGGAATGTGATGAAAATTATTGCTGAAGGGTCGATCTCTTTATATGATGGCCTGGAATATAGGTCCATTATTGCTTCAAAAGGTTTAACCGGGCCCGGATTATCATATTCCACAGGAATGACATTGGTTTTGATCTCTTCTTCTTCAAGATCTAATTTTGAAACATAAACGCTTCCACCAAAATCACGTTCAATGGTATTAACTACTTCATCAAACCTGTCATCTGCTATCCAACAGTCTATAAAAAATGCATTTTCAGATGTGGCAAAACGCAAAGGTGCTTCAGCTTTTTGGGTGGTGATGGACAACACTTCATCAGCAGACAGGACAAAATCAACACTTTGATTGTGCAGACTGGTTATCTCATCAATTATTACACTCAATTCGATTTGAATATCCTCCCTTCTTTTATTCATACCTGCTAATAATTTATCAGGTTCTCCTATTAATTGAGGGATATGAATTTCAGAAAAACCGAATTTTTCTAATATTTCATTTACCAGTGCTGATTTTTCATTTGGCACGAATAAAGCAATAACATTATTTTTGTTATGTGCCGAAATGAAAAGTTCATAATCTGTAGTAATATTTCTAATCTCAGCTTCAATTTCTGATTCTGCAGCATGAATGAACCCGGTAAAAACAGAGATGGATTCATAACCAGAGTACATTTCTATGTTAAGTGGAATTGCGGAAATCGGGTGGATTTCTTTGTAATCAGATTCCAGATCCTTAAGTTCGCCCTCAAGAACATTTCGTCGTTGGGTCAATTGTGCGACATTTTCGTCCAATTGTCCCAATCTGGTATCCAGTTCCTGTAACAATGATCCCTCATTTTGTAGTTCATCCGGATGTTTAGATTTAATGCCAAGAAAATTGGATAATGATCTTAATTTAATAAGTTTATGGGAAACCTCGGATGCGATCGGACCAGGTTTACCCATTGATAAGAATGAATCCTCTTCTATAAAGTCTTCCACATGAACGCAGTTGAAATCATGAAGGATCTCCACGGTCTGGTCCAATAATTTTTTATTACCTACAATTACCGCCCTGGAAACTTTTTTGGCCTTAAGCATGTATGGCCCTCTCGAATTGTTCCACCAAATATTCAGTAGCCTTTTCTACTTTTTTACTTGCTTCTGATTTTATTGATTCGGCAGATGAAAGACCTTGATCAAGCATTTTCGCTTTTTCAGATTTTAACTTCTCTTTAATCTGAGCAATGTTATCCTTACCTTTTTTACTTGCCTCTGTTTCCGCTTTATTGATCAGTTCCTTGCCCTGAGCTTTGGCATCCGCGATCTGCTTAGCTCTATCATCATTGGCTTCTGATATCATTGATTTAGCGTCTTCTTCGGCTTGCTTGATTTGCGTTAAAATCTCGGCCTTTGTCATATTAATTTCACCATTTGATAAGTTTAAATGAATTGTATTATTCCATAAAAAAATTTTAATTCGTATTTTATAAAGTTAATTTTGCCTGTTTATGAATACTTATCTTTTAAAATTTTTAGTCTATCATCTAACATCTAATAGATAAATTGTTCGGTCTTATTGAATATATTCCACATCAACAGGCAAATTTATCATGAAAATAAATGACTAATTTGTCTGGCCTTTTCCCAACTCATCTACTATCGTATTAGCAATCTCATCAGGTCTTGTATGACCTGGCCCGTCATGCAGATGAATCTTTAATGTTAATACCCCGTCCGAAAGATGACTCCTGACCAAAAAAGTATCTTTTCTATATGGAATCCTTTTATAATCTTTGTCAAGATGTGAATATAATAAGAAAATCCTGAAATCCAGAAGGCCACTGTCATCTATATCCTTAAGGACATAATTGAGATTATCGTTCGTTAACGGTTTAAAATCAATATTTGCTTCAGCGATTTCTACATAAATACTCCGTTTTGATTTCAAGGTTTCACCTTTCGGTGTCACGAATTGAAAGGCACCTGATTTATCATTCATTCCTGCAAAAGTTTTCACAAGATATGGCAGATCTGCCCAAAAACTATATTTCTGCTGGAATTCGACATCATTTTTTGGAAAATGATGATATTCTCGCTTTCTCATTTCCAATCTTCATTCACCGACAATCAATAAGTTAAATACCATTATAAACTCTTCGAAAACAATTAACCGAAAAATAGCAGGTTATGTCCTATAACCCATGTTCTCCACAATGATAAGAATAAGGTCGTTGCGTGCCGAAAATGAGTCTGTACCACAACGAGGACATTTTTATCAAAATCACTATGCTGCGGGGCTTACGATGTCTTATAACTGACGAAGATGGGCTATAATGTATTTGATGTGTGGGTGGTATAGTCAAGTTCGGACACGCCAGAAAAGTAGGAAAACTCCCGTAACAGGGGTTATAAAAAATTTAAAAAGTTGATAAATAGATTCATCATTCAAAAACAGATATTACCCTTATTACTCGTATTTCTCCTGTTTCTCAGACCTTAACTTCTTAGCAGCTTTTTCCATCTCATCTGCAATGGCATCCCTGGCGGCACTTGCCTTTTTGGTCAGATCCTGATGTAGTTTAGCAGCATCCTCACCCGTAGCCTTATCTGCCACACCGCTGGCCACGCCATATGTAAGACCACCCAGTGAGATTATCATATCACCGAATCCACGTGCTGCATCCCGTATATTCTTTTCAACAGATTGAGAACTACCTTTTTGTTCCATTCTCTTAATGGCTTCTTTGATATCTGCATATTTCTTATCTGCTATTGCTTCCCATTCACTACTGTCTTTTGGTTCTTGCTCCGACATATTTATCACCAATTAAGTATTGTCACCCCACTCATATTAAATTTGCTAAGAAAGGTGATAATTTTTGAAGATAGACCCCAGGTGTGCCCACTGTCTGCTCAAAAGGGTGCATTACGAGGCCGAATTAAGTACTGATGATCCTGAAATCATAGGAAAAGCCGTAATATCAGGACTGGATGCACTGCATCGTACCTTCAAACCTGGCGAACCTGCAGCAAGGATATCCACCGCAGTCCATCGCGCTACCTATGAAGCACTTGACGACCCTGATCCATACCTGGAAATAAAACTGCTAAGTAGGAAGATAGCGTTTGATCTGATGCCCCTGGCCCGCTCAATAGTTGGAGATGAAATCTCGATTGATGCCTTTCGACGTGCAGTGGTGGTAGCGACTATTGGTAATACCCTGGATTTTGGTGTGGAGGGTTTCGATGTCAAGGAAGATATGTTCGAAGAAGAGTTCAGACGGTTGTACACCCAGGGTCTGGATGTGGACGATACTGAAAAAATGATGCCGCTTTTGAATGATGTGGTGTATATTGCTGACAATTCCGGGGAGATCCTGCTTGATACCCTGGTTATTAATCAGATAAAAGGACTTGGCGGAAAAGTAACTCTAGTAGTGAGGGGGGCACCTATGCTCAATGATGCCACAATGGAAGATATCGAGGTACATGGTATTGAAGCAGACAGGGTGCTGACTACAGGTTCCAATGCCATTGGGGTGTGTCTTGAAGATGCACCTTCTGAGCTGGTGGAAGCCTTTGGCAGGGCATCGCTTATCATCAGTAAAGGTATGGCCAATTACGAGACGATGTCAGAATATGGCTATACACCGATCGCCTATATGCTCAGGACAAAATGCCAGGCTGTGGCAGATGACCTGGGGCTTGAAACAGGTATTTTAGTGGCTAAGCTTTGTACGTAAGTACATGATTCTCGAAGGAAAAGAAAGGGTGGGCACTTTAGAAAATAATTGATTAAAACACCCCTTTATTTCCACTGGAAAATATATTAATAAGTAGATGCTAGTCGTTATAATTATGATGGTTTTTCATTATATTAAATATGAGATTTAAATTTTCAATTAATATATGTGTTTTTAGGCAGGATTGATCTGTCATGTTTAAACATTCACTTAATTTAAATATTAAAACCAGCCCCTCATTTCAACTGGAAATTATATAATTATAGAAATAATAATTGTGATAATAATGAGGCTGTCACCTTAACAATAATAACTGCAGAAATCCAAATAGCAGTGTTGGGAGTGAACAGGATTAAGGGCAGTAAAGAAATGAATGATGAAGTGCAATCGGTTATTTCTAAACTCTAAACTTTACATATATTATTAATATAAAAGATGACATAGAAATGCTTGATGCTTCGAGTGACATTTCTTGGAACGGCAGGCAGCTTACCCACACCAGAGAGAAATCCTTCCGCGATCATGATAAATCGAGATGGTGAATTGATGCTTTTCGATTGCGGTGAGGGCACCCAACAGCAGATGATGCGGGCAAAGACAGGCATGGGCAATCTAACTTCCATCTTTATCACCCATTTTCATGCAGATCATATACTGGGTATCCCGGGCCTGATCCAAACCCTCAACTTCAACGGCCGCACACAACCTTTGAATATCTATGGGCCCCACTGGGTTGAGGAATTTATC
Source organism: Candidatus Nanoarchaeia archaeon (assembly GCA_035530415.1). Classification (GTDB taxonomy): domain Archaea; phylum Halobacteriota; class Methanosarcinia; order Methanosarcinales; family Methanocomedenaceae; genus Kmv04. The sequence continues at coordinate 5,397 of DATKUV010000234.1, forward strand.
AAATTGATAATTGCCATCGGGTTCTATAAATCAAAATATAAAATCAATGTTATAGAACTTCAACCAGGAGACAGAGTTGAAAGAGGGGAGTATTCTATAGAAGCCATCAAGATAGAACACAGTGTAACGTCCATTGGATATGCACTGGTGGAAAAGGACAGACCTGGAAGGTTTAACAGGCAAAA
>DATKUV010000235.1:0-4192 GCA_035530415.1 Candidatus Nanoarchaeia archaeon
CTGCTATCGAAGATTATTAAATCCAGAGCTGACCATTAGTAATATGAGCTATAAGTTATATCTTGGGGGCAGTTATGTTTGAAAGTAAAATGACCACTTATATTAAAGTCCCCATTGAAAGGGTCGGTGTGATAATCGGACCCAATGGGAATACTAAAAAAATTATTGAAACAAAATCCACAGCCAAAATGGACATAAATAGTGAGACTGGCAGCGTAGAACTAAGTAACCCTGAAGACCCTCTAATGGCCATGCGATCCGGTGATGTAATAAAAGCCATTGGAAGAGGGTTTAATCCTGAGAAGGCACTGCGTCTTTTTGATGATGATATGCTCACACTGGAAATAATAGATCTTAGTAATATTGCATCCACTCCTAAAGACCTAAAACGATTAAGGGGCCGCATTATAGGGAAAAACGGAAAGTCAAGAGAGATATTCGAGAACTTGACAGGTTGTAAGATATCTGTCATGGGCAAGACAGTAAGTATTATTGGACATATCGATCAGATCCTGATTGCCCGTACAGGTTTCGAGATGCTAATAAACGGTTCACCTCATGGACCTGTGTTTTCTTTTCTGGAAAAGAAAAAAAGTGAATTAAAAGAAAACAGATGGTAAACCATACCATCTGCTTGATTTTAAAATATTAATTTTCTGTTTTATCTTACACTGGCAGGAAAATCTTTTCTATTGCTATATATTTCAGTATGAAAAGTGCCGAGTTTCCAGGATGTATGATAATAGTTTCAGATCTGTATCCATTCAGGACAACTTTTATGGTATTACTCCCCCAATTTCCGAATAGTTTTTCCTGATAATGATCTAACCATGATTTTAGCATGTTTGCATTGAATTTAGATGGTGAATCATCACCCTTTATTTCATCAAGGGGGAATGATCTTCCAATTAACCAATTATACATATCATCTCTGGATATTGATTTATTTGGATCGTCTTTGTATAATATATAATCGTCCGTGGATAATGCCTTGAGAGTGTCCACATCAATAATAATCATCCTGTCAAGTACACCATATTCATTTTGTACATTATTAAAATAGCTTTTTCTGTTTGATTTGGTTAATGCACCTAATTCTATTACTTCAACGATGTCTGATTCTTTTGTATCTTCATGGTAAATACTGGCTGCCTTTGGAACATCTTTATAAACCACTACAATGAGATAGTCATTGTCAGCCCTTAGATCATCCATACCAGATGTCCAGGCATATATTCCCCCAACTAAGATCAAGCCTATAATAAGTAAAACAATCAGTGTTGTTCGTTTGATCTTCTTAATTATCTTGTCCTCGGTTTTTTCTTTAACTTCCTGGACAATTATCACTTCTTTTCCCGGAGGTGGTACCTCTTCTCTTACAGGTTCCTCTTCTAACGGTTTAATTTCTTCTATTTCAGAAGCGGGCTTGTCTTCTTCCAATTCTGTAGCTTGTTCGTCCTCTATTGTTGATGAAGATTCAGGAGAAGGATCTTGTTCATGTTCAGCGGAAATATCTTCCTCTGAAATTATTTCTTCTTCAATGTGAGATACTTCATCGATTGAAGATGTAGATTTTTTTTCAGTTTCTAACTTTTCAATTGAATCCTCAGATGACTGAAAAGTTTCCTCCTTTTTTTCATCCATGTATATTCCTCTATAATAACAATTAGGGTAAATCTATTATAATAACTTTAATATAGACAATCTGAATTTATACTTTATCAAGTTTTCCTTAAAAGAATTAAATGGATTACTTAAATGTTTAAATTACCAAAAAACGAAAGTATTATCTATAGATTTATACTAACACAATTATCATAAAAATGGTAAAAGTACAAACGAGGAAATGGTGGGAGTGTTTTAAAAAAATTTTAACCCCGTTTGTACTTACATATATATTATACATTAATTGTATTTATACATTTCGTACCCATACGAACAAAAAATATACTGTGATAAAATGCACCCCCCCTTGATTTCCATTGGAGGGAAAACACGTGCAGTAGAATACTTTCACCTCGCTTATTATGGAAAACTTATTATATTCTGAATATAACTTATTGCCTTGACAATAATGACTGAACACTCAACCGAACTTATCTGGGAAGAATTCTTTAAGCGCTATTATAAGGAACAATTGCTGTCCCTTGCATCTATTTATCCTGAAAATAAAAGTCTTGTGATCAATTTCCCTGATATCGAACGATATAATCTGGAACTTGCCAATGAACTGCTGGAGAATCCTGATGAGGTAATGGCTGACGCGAATGCAGCATTGGAAAACTATGATCTACCTATGGATGTTACCCTTGAAGATACTCATGTAAGGATAATTAAGATTCCATCCAAAATAGAGATACGTCAGCTGCGAAGTGAAAATATCTCAAAACTCATTAGCATTGAAGGAATTATCAGGAAAGCTACCGAGGTCAGGCCGAAATTGATAGTAGCAGCATTTGAATGCCAGAGATGCAAAGAGGATATTACATATATTCCGCAAATCAATAATAAATTCACTCAACCCCTGGAATGTAACAATGAACAATGTGGCAGGCAGGGTCCATTCAAACTCCTGGTAAAAGAATCTACTTTTGTAGATGCGCAGAAGGTCAGGATACAGGAATCACCAGAGGATCTGAGGGGTGGAGAGCAGCCCCAGACACTGGATGTTGACATTGAGGATGATCTTGTTGGTTTAGTGGCCCCTGGAGACCGTGTGACCTTATCTGGTACACTACGAAGCTATCAGCGGGAAAAGAACCAGGTGAAAAGCACCTTCTTTGATCTCCTTCTAGAAGGCATATCTATTGAACGGGAAGACCAGGAATATGACGAGATCAAGATCACTCCCGAAGATGAAGAAATTATCATGGAACTAGGTCAATCTCCTGATATTTATGACAAAATGATCTCATCTATTGCACCCAGTATTTTTGGGTATTCTGAGATTAAAGAGGCAATGGCACTTCAACTATTCAGCGGGGTGGCCAAACATCTTCCTGATGGTTCCAGGATCAGAGGTGATATTCATATGCTATTGGTTGGGGATCCCGGTATTGCAAAATCACAACTTTTGCGTTATGCTATAAAATTATCGCCCAGGGGTGTATACACTTCTGGTAAAGGTACTACCTCTGCCGGTCTGACCGCTACTGCAGTAAAGGACGAGTTCGGGGATGGACGCTGGACCCTTGAAGCGGGCGCCCTGGTCCTTGCCGATAAAGGAATGGCTGCCGTGGATGAGATGGATAAGATGGCTAAGGAGGATCGAAGCGCTCTTCACGAGGCTATGGAACAGCAGACCATAAGTATTGCCAAAGCAGGAATCATGGCAACACTAAAAAGCAGATGTGCTCTCCTGGGTGCTGCTAATCCGAAATTCGGACGATTTGATCCTTATGAGAGCATCCCGGAGCAGATCAACATGCCTCCTGCCCTGATATCCAGGTTTGATCTTATTTTTATCCTGACTGATAAACCCAACAAACAGAGAGATACTGAAATTGCCGAGCATATTTTAAGGGGACATTATGCCGGTGAGATCAATGAACAATTCCTGAATGTGCAATCATCAATAATCACTTTAGAACAGATCAAAGAGGCAATGGAAGTTATTCAACCAGTGATCGAACCTGATATGATGCGGAAATTTATCGCATATTCCAAACGGAATATATTCCCTGTGCTTGAAGATGATTCAAGGCAACAAATAATTGATTTTTACCTGAATTTAAGAAGTCAGGGTTCAGATCCTAATTCCCCGGTCCCTGTAACTGCAAGGCAGCTGGAAGCACTTGTGCGACTTGCCGAGGCATCTGCACGAATGCGACTTAGCAATATCGTAACGACCAGTGATGTTAACCGGGTAATCAGGATCGTAAACGAGAGTCTTAGACAGGTTATGACTGATCCCGAGACAGGAAAACTTGATGCAGATATCATTAACTCAGGTATGGGTAAAAGCCAGCGGGATAAGGCAAAATTGATACGTGAGATTATTCGGCAAATCCAGCAAGATCATGAAGGAAATGCACCTATTGGAGAAGTAATAATCCGGGCAGTTGAATCTGGGATCGAGGAAGATAAAGCCGAGGATATGATAAAAAGACTTAAAAAAGAAGGCTCGATCTTTGAACCTAAAAATGGTTATCTAAGAACTACCTAATGACTTTAATACTTTTAAGTAAATGCT
>DATKUV010000236.1:0-8568 GCA_035530415.1 Candidatus Nanoarchaeia archaeon
AACGCCGGAATATTATGCCCCTTTTGTTGAAAGCGTAAAGGCTGCTTTCATAATCTTTTCGGTTCTGTGTTTTATCGGGATCTTTGCATCCCTTGCCAGAGGAAAGATCCGGTGAATATTTTTCGGAAAAGAAATTTGGAAAAAAACCAGATATCCATAAATATCATCACTTACGATAATTCTTCATGAAAAAGTGGTTTATCTTTATCTCACTATTAGTTCTCCTTCTTTCAACTCCTGCTCTTGCCACACCGACAGCACAATCGGTGAATTGAACGATGTGGGAAAAGCCTATTCTGTCATCCATCAGTGGCCTCCCGGGGAGGTTTCATCAGGACAAAATATATTAGTCTCAATTGTTGGATTTATACATCTGTTTGCATCCTTCTGAAGGAACTGCAAGAATAATGGGCCACGATATACAGAATAAACCTTTTCTTGCTAAAGAATGCTTCGGGATTGTTCCTGAAGTTTCTAATGTATATGGTGGCTTTTCTGCCTGGCAAAACCTGATGTTTGCCGGGGAATTGTACGGCATCCCGATAGACCAGAAAACCCGAAGGGCCGATGTGCTACTGGACAAATTTGGTCTCAATGACTTCAAGAAAAAGAAGGCAAAGGGATTTTCAAAAGGGATGAAACGCAAGCTTACAATCGCCATGGCTCTCATAAATGAACCAGACATCATATTTCTCGATGAGCCCTCGTCAGGGCTAGATGTTCAAAGTGTAGTAATGTTGAGGGAAATCCTTCGTGGGCTAAAAATAACTGGAACTACTATATTCCTGACCACCCATAACATCGAAGAGGCCAACATAATGTGTGACAGGGTGGCGATTATAGTGCATGGAAGGAGTGCGGCAATAGATTCTCCAGAGAATCTTAAAAAAAAAATCAGGGCACTCAATCCGTGGTTTTTGCTTTTGATCCCGTCTCAAACTATGATTCACTTCTCAAGATTCCTGAGGTTAGTCGCATGAATAGAGAAGGTGATAAGTGCAGGCTGTACACCGATGACCCTTCGTCTGTTTTTTCTTCTGTGTTTGACTATGCACGTACAAACAATCTAAAGCTTATAACTATGAACACGCTTGGACCCAGTTTGGAAGATGTTTTCTTGAGACTGGCAGAGACAGGCAAGCAGAATTTTGAGGTGAATAAGAGATGAAATCAGAATCTCTGTATAGACTTGAACGAGAACTTGCCAGTGCATGGGCAATAACAAAAAAGGATATTCGTATCCATTACCTGACTCCTGCAGTCATTATGTTTGGAATTCTTTTCCCGGTATTCCTTTTCATATCTTTTGCAATTGGAAGAGATATACCTTTGTTGGAACTGATTCCTGGGCTTATGGCAATAACAATCTTCTTCAGCGCTTCCTCAACAGGGCCGATGGCGGTGCCTACCGAAAGAAGAAACAAAACATATGACAGATTGATTACTGCTCCGATATCCCCTTTCTCTATTCTATTGGGAGAGACGCTGGGGGGATTTATTTTTGATGATATGTATTGTGCAAATAAGTTTAGGTGTTGATACCTGGAAATTTATAGGCTGATTGAAATTAGATTGGAGTCAGCTTGCTTTCACCATGATCAGCATCATCTTGAACCTGACTTTAGCATCCAGTGAATGCGGGATATTTGCAGGCATGATGACCATCTGCCCCGCACCCGCAGTGATCGTCTTGCCGCCTATTGTCAGCTCAGCCTCCCCGTCAAGTATCTGGACGATCGCATCAAAGGGGGCGGAATGCTCGCTCAACCCCTGTCCTGCATCAAATGAAAACAGGGTCACAGTCCCAGCGTCGTTCTTCTTCAGTGTCCTGCTGACAACAGACCCATCTGCATAGCTTGTAGAACCCACAATATCAATGGGCTGTGCCAAAGGAAATTCATTCGGTTTGAAACTCAGTTCATCTGTTTGCTTCATACTATCACCTCTTTAGATTCTTCGCGAATTGCTTTCCGAACAGTTTGCATTCATTCAGTTCATCACCTGTCGGATTATACCTGAACTTAATCCCAGGAACAACCACCTCGATGCCCGCACTCTTTAGCCCTTCTTCTATGATACCCACCGACTCACCACTCCAGCCATATCCACCAAATGCTGCCCCGGCCTTATTCTTGAACCGCAGACCCTTTATAGTCTCTATAAGGGCACCCACCGCCGAAAGCACCCTCCTGTTTATTGTAGGCGAGCCGACTATGACACCTTTTGACCTGAATATCTCTGTTATGACATCGTTCATATCACTCTTTGCAATATTGAACAACTTGCAGGGCACACCGCTTTCTTTCAGACCGGATGCGATAGCTTCGGCCATGGACTTTGTCCCGTTCCACATGGTATCATAGGCAATGACAATAAAGTCCTCCTGGTACGCATCAGCCCATTCGTAATATTTTCCCACAATGTCCAGCGCGTCCTTACGCCATATCACGCCATGACTCGGTGCAATCATATCCACAGGTACATTCATTGCTTTGAACTCTTCGATCTTCTTTTTCACAAGGGAACTGAAAGGTGTCAGGATATTGGCATAATATTTGATGGCTTCCTGGAACAGTTCGCACTGGTCAACCTCATCATTATACATAGCAGACGAGGCATAATGCTGGCCGAATGCATCATTGGAAAGCAAAAGGTCTGCGCCTTTGACGTATGTGAACATGCTGTCAGGCCAGTGCAGCATCGGGGCTTCCACAAACACAAGCTCGTATTTGCCTGTCTTTAATGTATCACCTGTCTTCACTTCATTGAACTTCCAGTCCTTATGATAATGACAGTGGATCATATCATGCCCGTTCTTTGTGCAGTATATCTCGGCATCCGGTATCTGTGCCATGAGGTGTGTCAGGCTTCCGGAATGGTCTGATTCGGAATGGTTCACGACAACAGCATCGATGTTTTCAAGCCCGAAATCTGCATCCAGCCTTGCTACGTATTCTTCCTTAAACGGAGTCCAGACTGTGTCCACAAGTACGTTCTTTTCGTCCTTTATCAGATAGCTGTTATAAGTACTGCCGCGGTGTGTGGAATACTCCTCACCGTGGAATTTCTTAATTTCCCAATCCTTGATGCCTACCCAGAATATGTTTTCTTTTATTTCTATCATAGTCCCACTTCACTGATGTTGTAACAGATATTATGCCAAAATGAAATAAAATTACAGATAGACAATTGGCATTGTTCATTAATAATTATAACGCAAGAAAGTAAAATTAATGAACTGAGCGATATATTTGGTAAATCCAGCAGATTATAAGAATATTGAGTACGTTGATTGATTAGTATATGTTCTCACAAAAAGCACAAAAAATTCCGCCATTTTATGTAATGGAAGTCCTTGAAAGAGCACAGGAGCTGGAACGATCAGGCAGAAATATCATTCACATGGAAGTGGGTGAACCTGACTTTCCAACTGCACCGCATATCAATCAGGCTGCTATTGATGCACTAAAAACTGGAGAAACAAAATATACCCACAGTCTGGGATTGCCCCGATTAAGGGAAGCTGTGGCCCGATCATATAATAACAAATTCAACCTGGAATTAGATCCCAACCAGGTGATTATCACTTCAGGCACAAGCCCGGCAATGCTGGTATTGTTCATGGGTCTTCTGGATAATGGGCATGAAGTGATCATGTCAAACCCATACTATGCAGCCTATCCGAATTTTGTGGAATATATGAATGGGAAACCCGTATTTGTATATACAAAAGAAGAAGAAGGGTTCAGCCTTGATCCCGGATCTGTGGCCCATTTAATAACACCTAAGACCCGTGCCATAATTATTAACTCCCCTTCGAATCCTACCGGACATGTGATACATCCCGAAACCTTAAAAAGTGTATCACAGGTGGCAGGAGATGTACCAATAATCTCTGATGAGATATACCAGGGTCTGATCTATAAAGGAGAGGACCATTCCATACTTGAATATACTGATAATGCTTTTGTATTGAATGGTTTTTCCAAGCTGTATGCAATGACAGGGTGGAGACTGGGATACCTTATTGCTCCGCCAGAATATATCAGGCCCCTGCAAAAGATACAGCAGAACTTTTTTATCTGTGCCAACAGTTTTGTCCAGCATGCCGGGGTTGCAGCACTGGAAGGGCCACAGGATCATGTAAAAGAGATGGTAAGTACTTATGACAAACGCAGGCGTTTTATTCTTGATCGCTTAAAAGACATAGGCTTTGGTATAAACAGTGAACCTGAAGGGGCATATTACGTTCTTGCAAATGCCTGGGAATTCAGCGGCGATTCTCTTGAACTCAGCCGTATTATCCTTGAAGAAGCAGGGGTTGCCGTAACACCTGGTATTGATTTCGGGAAGGGTGCCGAAGGTTATCTCAGATTTTCATATGCCAATAACCTTGCAAATATCAAGGAAGGAATGGATAGAATAGATAAATATCTAAATAATTAGATTGTAGTCAATTGTGTGTTGGATATTATTGATGAACTTATCTCAAAAAAGCCTGAGAAAGAATTTCTTAACAACAAGATTAAACTTAAGTGTTCCACATGCGACCATTCAGAGAAATCCACATATTACACGCTCCTAAAAGAACATCAATTTGAAGTGCTTGAACCCACTTCACTTCCCTACACTTTTTTCAGGGAATCCATGTATGAAGAAGAAATAACTGCTAGTCCGATTCTTTTTAAGAAAAATTGTCCAAAATGCTCAGGCCAGTTGGAAGCTTTTTCACCATTGCCCCTTGAGTATATAATTAATATTCTCCAATCAACTCCACCAGATGAGTTAATGTACGGTTGATATTTATTTTACTAAAAAATTAATGTTAAGCAGTTATCACTTTACAGCCCTGTTCCATCACAATAACAGTATGTTCAGCCTGGGCTACAGGACACCCGTCACTTTCTATTAAGACCGGATATTTTCTTAATAATAATTGTGTTTTTTTAATTTCGCTGTGGTCTGTTAACCAGCGGGAAGTAAAAGGGAGGTTTTTGAATCTGGATTCTAATTCTTGATAAAGGGGATTTGATATATTTCTGGTGTGTCGCAGACCATATATCCTGGCTTCACCATGTATTATTTTCCCGCGACCCTTTGTTGTGAATGGTTCTATTGCAATTACATCTCCCGCATATAACGTATTTCCATAGGGGGCACCACCGTAATTGGGGATATTGATTCCACTATGGATTGTGAATCTATCGATACTATGGCCTGTAAGGTCCTTAACAGGATTGCAGCCATATGATTTTATTATCTTACCCATTATTGATCCAAGATGTTTGGTATTCACGCCATGCTTTGTCTGGCTAATTGCAGCATTCAATGCTTCATTAGCTGCTTTTATGAGTATGTTATTGATTTCGGTGCCAACCTCCGTGGTAGCAGCGGTATCTGCAATATATCCGTCAATGTGTGCACCGAGATCGATTTTTACCAGATCCCCGGTATTGAATTTACTCCTGCCGTATAAAGGAGTATAATGAGAAGCGATCTGATTGACAGAAATATTGCATGGAAACGCCAGCTCACCTCCCTTTTGTAGTATGAGATCTTCTACATATTCAGCAGTTTCTAATAATTTGACCCCTTCTTCAACAGTTTTCAAGCTTTCTTCTTTTACCTCTGAAGCGATCTTGCCTGCCTGTAAATAACATTCCATGATTTCGGAGTTCATTTTTTGTCCTGATTCAACACATGCCAGCGTAGAAGTACCCCATTGTCCATCTTTTCCATTGAAGCCAATTCAAGTTTAACAGCATCTTCTTTGCCAAAAAATCCAGTCCCGTCCACCAGCGTAGGCGCATTTTCGCCGCCCAGTATGATTGCTCCGATGTAAGTATGGATTTCATCCACCAGTTTCCCGGATATCAATGCCCAGTTCAGTGTTGCACCCCCCTCTACCATTAACGTATTTATGCCGCTATCTTTCAGGTTTGACATTAATCCCACAAGGTCAACTCTATCCCTGCCGATTGTGATTATCCTGGATTTCTCATTAAGTTTTTTCACCCTTTCGCCTGGTGCATTATTACATACAGCTATAATAATATCCCCATCGCCTTTATTGAATATATCAGCATCAATTGGGGTCCTGGCCATACTATCAACTACAATCCTGATCGGGTCCTCACGCCCCCATCGTTGTTTATGCTCATAACGAAGGCGTTCTGATTTGACAGTAAGACTGGGGTCATCAGCCAGTACAGTACCAATACCTACCATAACAGCATCAGCATCGGCCCGCATCCGGTCCATTCTGGCAAAATCATATTCTCCCGATATCCGGACCTGCTTTCGTTTGATGGTTGATATTTTTCCATCGGCAGACATGGCAGCATTCAAGATTATTTTTGGACGCATTGTTTCTGAAAAGACCTGTAAGTTTATATTTTTGATTGTGCAAAAAGAATAAATGGGCCAATATGTGAAGATGTGATTAATTAAACTTATAAATGATAAAGTTGCTTTTATAAAAGTACCGCCTTTAACAAATGCTTTGAAACAGTTGGTACTTTCTGTTGCCAATGCATAATGAAAATTCATAATATATATCTAGTAAATAATAATTAATTTTGAGGATGATGAGATGAATACAGAATATGGAATTAAGACAAATAAAAGGCCCAATCTAGTAAAGGACCTGAAACCAGGAGATATCCTTCACATAGGTACGGAAGAAAAAGGCGAAATTTTTACTGTTATAAAAATTGGAAATAAGGAATATGTTCTAAAGCAGACCGATCATGATCTTGCATATGCCCACAGCCGGGGTGTGATGAACCAGAAGATCATGGACTTTGATGAAAAGTATGATGCATACTATATTATTGAAGACGGGGATATCGATAATGTGGTCCTTGACACATCAAAAAAGTTTAGATGTAGATAGAATATGCTAAAAATACTATGGTTGGTGAAGTAACATATGAAAATAATAGGAATTTCAGGCAGTCCCCACAAAACCGGCAATAACAGCAGGTTGATAGATCGCTCACTGGCCATTGCAAAAAAAAGGGGATTTGATGTTGAAATAATCACCCTGGCAGGTATTGATATCTTTCCATGTACTGACTGCGGAGAATGCAGGAAAGAAAAATCATGCAAGATAGACGATAACATGACTGAGATTTACGATAAATTGGAATCAGCTGACGGGATATTAATATCTTCTCCTGTATATTTCGGGACACTTTCAGGACAGTTGAAATGCCTGTTTGATCGATCAGTAATGCTTAGAAGAAACGGATTTTTATTAAAGGATAAAGTGGGAGCGGCCCTGGCAGTAGGTGGATCCCGTAATGGCGGCCAGGAATACACAATCTGGTCCATCCATGCCTGGATGCATATTCACGGCATGATCGTGGTGGGAGACAATTCCCATTTTGGGGGTATTGCTGTAAAGGATGTGGATTCAGACGAAGAGGGTTTAAAGACAGTTGATGACACTGCCAACAAATTATGTGATACACTCCTAAGATTAAACTAGTGTCAGGTCAACTTTCCAGTGTCTGATAAAGTCTAGCTTACTTTATCAGAGCATTCTCCTTTTTATACACTGCCCTGTAACACAAAGTGTCACTCAATAATTAAGAGAAACTCTTTTTCAAGATTCTATTTACGCTTTATTGCACGCACAAACTCCTTGATCTTGGAGCTTATATCATTAACCTGTTCTACTATGGTACCGGTCACAATCATGTCAGCACCGGCTGTTACCAGTTTACTGGCGGCCTCCCCGTCACGTATACCGCCTCCGACTATCACCATGCTCTCATCCCCTACTGCATGCTTTACTGCACCCACCATAGCTGTAGGCACTGGGCTATCAGCACCGGAACCTGCTTCCAGATATATATAGTGCATCCCCATATATTTCCCTGCCAATGCATAAGCCACTGCTAGTTCAGGTTTTTTCCTGGGGATCAGGCGTGCATCCCCTACCCAGCCTACTGTGCCGCCGGGCTCAATGACAATGTATGCCATGGAAATGGGTTCTATACCAGTTTTTTTTACCATGGGTGCACCTAAGGCTTGGTTTGTGGTAATGTAGTTGACGTCTCGGGAATTCAACAGGCTCATGAAGAATACTGCATCGGCGTAGGCACTAACACCACCGGCATTGGCCGGGAACAATATGGTGGGCAGGTCGGTTTGCTCCTTAATGGCCTGTAAGGTCTTATCAAGCAGCCCTCCGAAGGCTCCAGTAGAACCGCCGATCATGATGGCATCTGTTCCGCCCTTGGCGGCCTGGGCTGCTATGTTCCCTGCAGCCTGGGGAGATTGGCTGTCAGGATCAATTAGAGTAAGGTGAGCCGCACCCTGGGTCTTCACGACATTGTTGAGCTTATCTTCAACACTCATATTTATAAAATATCAGTTACCTCTGCTCTCTTTCGATTTCATTCTTAGTTCTGTTGAATAGCATTTTCTGCATCTGGTTGCCTTAACAGAGTTTCGGGCATTGCATTTCATGCATATTTTCATATGAAGTATGTGTGCTTCAGCTTCTTGGAATCGTGCCATTAATAATTTCTCCTAATTAAATGAGTTATGATGATACAA
>DATKUV010000237.1:0-12532 GCA_035530415.1 Candidatus Nanoarchaeia archaeon
TACAAGATCGATATTGGAAAGTATCTGGGATCTAACCTTTGTTCCGTTTACATTTCGCCAGACTGCCTTTGATACTTTCTTTAACTCGAGATGGGTCATTGACTATATAATGCTATATTTTAATATAAAATATTGTTAAAGGAATTCGTCATTTATGTTAAAATTATATGGGAGTGGATTCTAATTATACTTATTTTGACAAAAACATTTTCACCAGAAATGCTCCTATCCCAAGAACAAACAAACTGAATAGTGCCTGCATTAGTTTTTCATACCTGGGATCGAAAAGTTCTGATATTGCAGACTGCATATTGAAAAAGAAAGAAAATAAAGAGATGAACATTAAAAATATTAGCATAATCACAACTGTTTTTTTGACATTTGTTTTTAAAGAATTATCCTCCTTCTTCAGTTCATCGTTCAATTATTTCACCTTTCATTCCTGGTTCTATTGATGAAGCTAAATACCAACAAAATGGATATAAGTGTGATCATTCCCTGGAACCCCGGTTGTTTGGTTGCTGAAGGTGGTTTTCCTTTTTCCACGAATATATGAGTCACAGGCGTATTCAATTTCATATCTTTTATTAATATATTTTCACTTATGTCTCCGCTTGCTACCGTTTTTCCATTTTCTATTACGCTTGCAGAAAATGTGTACTCGCTATTTTTAGGGAGCACAAGACGTACATTTCCTCTAACAGAGTTCGATCCCTGGACGATACCAAGTTCATCGTTCCCATTGTAAGCCTTATATTGATCAATACGGGCTGTCACATGCAAGGTAAGGGGTTCAGAATCGCCTCCTTGATTATAAATTCCAGGGGAGACATCCACAACAACATTTGACATTCTATCCACAAACTGTTTAATTTCAATAGTCATATCAGTAAGCTTTATATCTGCTGGCTGGCCAGGACCAGGTGTTGATATAACTGTTACTGGAGTTGAATATTGAGATAAGCTTGTACCGTCTTCGAAAAGCTGAACCTCAACATCATATTCTCCCGGATTATGGACCAATAGTGACATACTTTCATAGATTTGGGATTTACTTTTGATGTACCCAATGTCCATTTCATTTTCTGCTGCAATGAGATTGGTACTGGTTTCCCGTATCTTTACCTTAATAGAAAGAGCACTACTATCAGTATTTTGATTATTTTGGATATATGGAGTTATTGTTAGTTTTATTCCATCATTCTGTTGAACAGACATAACATCTACATCTGTTATGTAAATTTCACTATATTCTTTAAGGCAACCACTAAAAATAAGGCTGCTTAAAATAAGAGATAAAATTATGAATTTTATAGTTCTCATTTTACCTTAGAGTTTTACTTTAAGCAATATTGTCCTGGAATCAAGGATTTCATCTCCTTTTAGCAGGGTCACAACTACATCAGTCTCACCATTTGGAGCATTCTCCAGGATTGGAACCTCTACTCCTTTTGTATAGGATGTACCGGCCCGTGCCATTGCCTCTTTAATAGTGATCTTTTTACTGCTGCCTATTCTTTTGTTCTCAACTTCAATAAGCACATCCATTGTGTTTTCTTCTATAGTTGTTCTTCCTTCATTTTTAACTGAGAAAGTTATTGTTGCATTTTCACCTTTAGCTATTGTCCATGTTGTTACTTCTGCTTCTGAAATATTCTCCATCCCTTTTACAAAACCTAGATATTGAAGATTTGCATTAGGAAGAATTGTGGTTTCTACGGGAATATTTTTTGTTTTGATAACTGGATTTCCTTTTTCATCTTTCCCTGAAGAATAAGATAATGTCAACATATGTTCTTCATCTGAATCGAAACTTGGTGCTAGAATATTTACAGCAATTGATACCGGCTTAAGTTCATCTTTCATTCCGGGAATATTAACACTGGAACTTTCCAATACTGAAAAAGATCCGAAAGAAGTTACCTTTACGTTATCAATTGGTTCATTGGCTTTATTTGATATTATCAACGAGATTTGTTGTTCCGAATATTCCTTTATTTTGATAGGCGAAATATCCACCATAACGTCTTCAGAATCAACAGCTTCCTTCGTCGATACACATCCTGATAAAAGGATTAATGAAATAATCATTAAATTTAATATAATTTTATTTACAAAATTCATAATATCACTAATAAATTAAGGATTACTACACTATAAATAGATTATGTTATTTTTAATTCAGCACCTTTCCATGTCCTCCTCATTAGTCCATTCTGCAAGCATTTTTACGTTATTCCATAGAAGGAAGTGTGTATATCAAAAGAGTCCAAGATATATTGAGCACTTCCAATTACCTCATTAAGTCCGTATTTTCAGAGCTGGAATATTCGTTTTTATCTCAACTTCAATATCTTCGCATGTCAATAGTTTTGATAATTTCTTATCAATAATAAATGTCCCCGATATTATCAAACCTATTATTACTATCACTATCAACAGCAGTATCCAGATCATCGGTTCTGGTATGGACCCTGTATAAAAGAGTAATACTCCGGAAATAATAAGACCCAGAATTAAAAGCCCTGAATACTTGAAATATCCAATAATGATATTGAATTTTCTAATCGTATTAACATCCCGGATAATATTATACCCATCAGCATTTTTCCTGATCTCATTAAAATTTGATGCCCGAACAATAGTACTCTCCATAATACACGTAAGTATTTTGAAAAATGTAAATGCCGAAATTGGAAATTTGCAGATATCAGTAAGGTCTTCCGCCTCCTTGTCAAGTCCCAGTGATTTCATATCATTTTTCATGTTGTTGAGAATTTCATACTTAAAACTCAATACATCTTCATAGGCCGTACAAACCAATATTGAGAGCCACAGCAGGTGTTTTTTCTCACCATTTTTGACCAATTCACGCCTTATTGTCTCGATACTGTACAGCGGCACCTTCACCTCCATGGGATCACCTACCAGATCCGGCACTTTTATGGTTGTTGCGACCTCACCGGTCTTACTTTTTATAAGCTCCACAAAGATGGGTCTCAGCAAGTACAATCTTCTAACTGCCTTGTCCTTTCGGATGAGAAATAATCCCATAATTGACATAAGGGTAATAAACATCAATATTAAAATGAAAAAAGCAGCTGTGATCATTTGATAGAAGATAGGTTGCATTACCATAATTACTAAAAGTCGATTTAAATACATAAATATAATGATTTATGTTGGGTCTACTCTTTTAGCAGATAATATTAATAACACTAAAGTTGTTTAATGTTACCATCAGGTGATGTTTATGGAACAACTGGATGAAACTTTACAAATTTTTTCAAATGCTCATGGTGTATCAGGTTATGAAGGCAATATTAGCCAACTGCTCGAAAAAAAGCTGCGGCCTTACACAGACGAGATCAAAACTGATAAAATGGGCAATCTGATCGCAACAAGGAAAAGAGGTTCCCCCTCCATCATGATCGCTGCTCATATGGACGAGATCGGTTTAATGGTAAAATACGTTGATGAAAATGGTTTTATTCATTTTGTCAAACTTGGCGGCTGGTTCGACCAGACCCTTCACAGCCAAAGATTAGTTCTCCATACTGAAAAAGGAGATATCTATGGTGTTATCGGTGCCAAACCCCCGCATGCCATGAAAGAAGAAGAAAGAAAAAAACCAGTCGAAGCAGAAAATATGTTCATTGACATCGGAGCAAAAAACAAGGAAGATGCTGAAAAAATGGGTGTGATCCCAGGCGTAACTGCCACGCTCGATCGCAAGTTTACCCGTCTTGGCAATAACAGGGTTACTGGCAAGGCTTTTGATGACAGGGCCGGATGTGTCATGATGATAGAGGCTATGCGTATGATCCATGAAATGGATGTGGATGCAACAGTCTATGCTGTAGGGACCGTACAGGAAGAAGTTGGCTTGAAAGGTGCCAGGACCAGTGCTTTCGGTCTCGATCCTGATGTTGCAATAGTCTCAGATTTAACGATCTCCGGCGACCATCCAGGGATTGAAAAGAAACATAGTGCTGTTGAGTTGGGTAAGGGCCCGGCCATCACTATAGTTGATGCTGCGGGAAGAGGTCTGATAGTAACTGAAAAAGTTATTAAATGGCTAAAAGAAACTGCCAAAGCTGAAAATATTGACATCCAGCCGGACGTCGCAGACGGAGGCACAACTGATGCAACTGCTATTCATCTTACTAAAAGCGGAATTCCATCAGCAGTAATAAGTCTGCCTTCGAGATATATCCACTCTCCGGTAGAGGTAGTGGATCTCGAGGATCTTAAAAAGAGTGCAGATCTAATAGCCTTTGCAGTGCAAAGCGCTTCAAAATATTTCTAAACTTAAAATAAAAAAAATAGGGCTTTAATAGTCATGTCCGGGTCCATACTGGCAATCCTTGCAGTTGTTCTATTAATTGGGATCGGCTCTCAGGTACTTGGAAAGTTATTTAAAATGCCCGTTATTGTATTTTTGTTACTTTTTGGCATATTATTAGGACCTGAATTCCTCAATATTATAGATTCATCGAATTTTGAACAGGAACTGGAAGCAATTGTTGCATTGTCGGTAGCTATCATCGTTTTTGATGGAGGGCTGCAGATCAATGTGAGACAAATCAGGACGCTTCAAAAAAGCATTCTCTATCTGGTCACTATCGGAGTGTTAATAACCTTCACAGGAGCATCACTTGCTGCCTACTATCTGTTGAATGTTGATCCAGGGATCGCATTATTATATGGTGCCCTGGTTTCGGCAACAGGCCCAACAGTCATAACACCCCTGGTCAAACAGATACACGTAAAACAGAAGATCAGCAAGGTACTGGAAGCTGAAGGCGTGCTTAATGACTCGGTTAGTGTGATACTTGCAGCATTGATCTTTGAATGGGTATTACTGGACATACCTGGGACAAATGCACTGGGACAGATGGCTACCAGGGTTGGAATGGGCCTGATAATAGGCCTGCTGGGAGGAATAATCCTTGCTTATGTCCTGCAGAACATATCAATGGTCACAGCCCAATATGCAAGGATCTTTACATTGACAATGGTTATTCTCACCTTCACAGGAGCCGAACTGTTCGGGAACGGTTCCGGAATACTGGCTGTCGCGGTCTTTGCTTTTATAATAGGTACTACCGAGGTAGCTCATATAGAATCCATTAAAGAGTTCAAGGGTGACCTGGTAGTAATTTTACTGTCTATTATATTTATTCTTCTGGCTTCATTGATACGATTTGAATTTATCTGGAAGATCGGAATTCCCGGTTTAATTATTATTGCGTTGTTATTATTCGTGATCAGACCTGCATCAGTATTTGCATCAACTAAAGGTTCTACGCTTTCTTTTAAGGATAAATTCTTTATTTCTGTCATCTCGCCCCGTGGTGTGGTGCCGGCATCAATGGTCACATATTTTGCCATACGCATGAGGGGACTTGATTCAGGTGGACAGGTAGATGCATTGGTAGGACTGGTATTTTTGACAGTGATCTTCTCGGTCTTATGGCCTGGAATTTTTGCTGGTACGATTGCAAAGAAATTAGGAGTGATACCTATGGAAATATTATTAATTGGAGGGGGAGGAGTGGGCAGAGAGCTCGCCCAGAGGTTTGATAACCGCGGTGAAAACGTGGTAGTGGTTGACACTGACGAGAATAATTGCCAGCTGGTTATGAAACTGGGCATAAAAGCCATTAATGGTGATGGCAACGATCTTAATGTACTTGAAAAAGCAGGAATTAAACATGCAAAGTACATTATAGCAACCACAGATCGGGATAATGTCAATCTGCTTGCATGCCAGATCGCAAAAAGTAAATTCGGATTTTCAAGTGATATGCTGGTTGCCAGGGTAAATGATCCCAATAATATGCCATTATTTTCTGAGATGGGCATACGGTCTATGAGTCCGGCAATATCTGCTGCCATCATCCTGGAGAACATGGTGGGCCGCCATGACCTGTTCACAATGTGCGAAGTAGGTACCCAGGGAGATATAATCGAGATCGAAGTAAGCAATCCGAAAGTGATAGGAAAAGCCATAAAAGAAGTTGATCTTCCCAAAGACAGCCTGATAGTTCTGGTAAGACGTGGAGATCAGTCCATCATTGCTCATGGGAACACTGTCATAGAAAAAGGTGACCATTTGACAATTATTGGCCAGACAGGAGCGGCATCAGAAGCAGCCAATATAGTGCATTGATATTAGTGGTTTGAAATGAATGTCCTGGTAATTGGATTTAATACACGGCATATAGTTTGTTCTGCAAGACGGGCGGGTCATACTGTATATTCTATAAGCAATTTTGCAGATAAAGACCTGGAAGGTTGCTCAGAAAAGTCCATTACTCATGATATCAAAGATATACATAATATTGATCTAAATGAATTAATACCTTCTATTAACGCCCTTCTACCTGTCGATCTATTGGTCATGGGACCTGGATTTGAACACCTGGGACACTGGGCTTATGAAATAATTGGTAATGACATCCCAATTTTGAATAATCACCCTGATATAATTGCAAAAGTATCTGATAAGATCTGGTTATCAAACACATTAAAGGCAAAGAACATCCCACATCCAGTAACGTCTGCATTAGATTCATTATTCACATCACATGACTGGATTAATGGTTTCCCTGCCATGTTAAAACCTAAAGTTGGTGCAGGGGGAATAGAAAATATTTTAATTGAAGATCCAGTTGATCTGGAAAGCACTTTGGAGAAGATCGGGAATAATAAGGACCAATTTTTGCTCCAGGAATTTATCAGAGGCTCAGTTGTAAGTGTATCAATAATTTCAACAGGAGAAAAAGCAGTTGTTATTGCTGTTAATGAACAATTATCAGGTATTCCAGAACTGACTCAAATGCCCTTTGCCTACTGCGGCAATATCACACCCTATATTTCAAAATATAATAAAAAGCTATGCGATATTTCAGTCGATCTTGCAATCGATCTAAATTTAGTTGGTACTAACGGAATAGATTTCATAATTACTGATAATGGACCCGTGGTCCTGGAGATAAACCCCAGATTTCAGGGAAGCATTGATACTATTGAAAAAGCTACTGGTATCAATATCTTTAAGGCACATTGTGATGCTTTTGAAGGAAAACTACCTGTGTTCAGTGATTATCAATGTCACTGCGTTAAGGCAATATTCTTTGCACCTAAAAAATTTTACATGAACCAAAAAATAAACACGTATTTATTAAAGTGCCTTGAACAAGATACTGTCGCCGATATCCCCTCAGAAGGTGTCATGTTTGAAAAGGAGGATCCTGTAGTATCTTTCATAGTAACAGGAACCGATCGAACAGAAGCGATCAAAAAGGTAAAATATCTTGTTAATGGTCTATTGGAAATACTAGAACAACACAAAAGATTAATGAATATATAATACACAATTATACATAGGTGATATTTTGGTAGACTTAGATAACCCGGTGATTCAAGGGCTGTTAATGAATCTCGTGGGAGATGATGGGATGGCTGTAATCCTCAATATGCCTGAAGAGGAGGTCACTGATGAAGAAGTGGCAAATTTAACAAATGTACCTTTGAATATTGTGAGACGTACATTATACATACTTTTTGAAAACAGGCTTGCTACTTATCGACGCGAAAGAAACAAAGATAGTGGTTGGTTGACTTATTTATGGCATCTTGATCTCAGCGGGATGAATGATCTGCTGGTTTCTGAAACTCAAAAACTTGTTCGGAATCTTGAGACGAAATTTGATTTTGAAGATAAAAATATGTTTTATCTATGCAAGGACAATTGCGGCCGGTTTGTATTCGATGCGGTAGCTGAGATTGATTTCTTATGTCCTAATTGCGGAGAGGACGTGGTTTTTGAAGATAATGAGATCGTGAAAGAATGCCTGGCAAAACGGATCCAAGAGTTAAAGGCGACTTGATCCCGGATAAAGACGGTGCTCTTGAAATGCTGCAAATGGCGGGATGCAGTGAAAGAGTTATTCAGCATTGTTTGTTAGTGTCAGAACATGCTACTGAAATTGCTGAACAAATTAAAGAAAACGGGCACAATGTGGATATTCAATTAATCAAAATAGGTGGCCTGCTTCATGATATCGGGCGTTCCAGGACACATGATATTAGACACGGTATTGAAGGAGCCGACCTGGCCAGGGAATACGGACTTGACGAAAGATTGATAGGCATAATTATCAGCCATATCGGTGCTGGGATAACGATTGAAGAAGCAGGAAATATGGGATTCCCACCAGGAAATTATATACCTGTGACCCTGGAAGAAAAAATAGTTGCCCACGCAGATAATTTGGTGAATGATAATGAGATATTTCCAATATCCAAAATTGCGGAAATACTCCGAAAAAAAGGAAGAAGTGAGACGATTATTAAAAGGATTGTTGATCTGAATCGCCAGGTAGTTGTCCTCATTCATTAAAGGTTTTCGGGATTATTCCTTAGAATAGCCGTCCACCACCATAAAGCGAGATCGTTAAGGTCTTTACTGAATTGACCGGATAATCGATATTCCCCATTCTTATTGCTTATCATGCCGGCACCAAGAAGTTTGTTTCTCATTGCATAAAAAGAGGCTTTTCCCAGATCCAACTCCTCAGAAATTTGCTTCCATTCACTGGTCTTTATTGGGTCGTTATTTCTCTGTCTCTCTTCTATTTTCATTAAAAATTTTTGACCTCTTGCAGCTGTTTTTTCCTCCTGAAAAAGTCTTCGCATAAGTTCATAAAATGGATCTCTTGAATGGCTTATCCTGCTATTTGAATCAGAACGTACCATGAAAGTTGTTGAAGTCCTGGGTGCATCTTTTACATAGGTCATTTATATAAAACTCAGCTCCGCTACGTATTAAATCACTAGTTAGACATTTTTTTTAATCATTAAGTAGACATCGGTTTAGTCACTGATCTATTGACTATCGATCTAACTAATTCCATATAATCTTCTTTTAGGGAATATAAAATTGGTGTTTTATAGGATTCTTTATGAGCTCTCAGTATCCCCAATTTTGAGTGAATATACCCTATCATTGAAGCTACCACATTATGCGAAACATCATATTTTTTAGATATAATCTTGTATATCGCATCTACTGTGGCATTCCTAATATCCAGAAATATTTTTAATATATGGTTTCTTATTCCATTAGTATCAAGTTCCAGATATTTTTCTAATCGTTTCGCGATTTTATGTTTTAACGATCCCATATCCATTGCTCCTTAAGAGCTGTTCATAATCCATTGTTATAAATTCTCTATTATCTATATATATACGTTTCTACTTACTCATCATTTGTTGCCAGTTCATTAAATTAACTCGCACCTTAGCTTTCATTAAGCAATCGAATTAAAAAAGTATATTAACATTTTACGGAAAAAAGAGGTTGAAGACTTTAGGGCATATTTTGAGAACAATCCGGAAAAGATTTCCAATTGTGTGAACATGATCAAGGTCCTGGATGTAAACAAAGCTACTCTGTCATTATTTGGAGCTAAAACGAAAGAAGAACTACTGATTGGTTTGAAAAACATCTTTACTGAATATTCATATATTAAATTTTTAGAAGAACTTGTGGCTATTGCTGAAGGTAAAACGTATATGGAATGTGAAGATATTGCATGAATGATTACAGATCTCCATAACGGGCAATTGTGGGTGGTAGATAATCCAGTTTGGGGAGCTGTTTTTATTATGGAAATGCCAAAATCATGATCTAATACTTTTTTTCAATAACTTATTTTCAGTAACCAACGGGAAATTACCAGACCTTCAGGTCAATCCCCTCTATCCTCACACTGCTTCCTTCAGAATGTACAACCACACCGGAATGCATGTTCTGTGAAAGCTGAGCTATACGTTTTTTCCTGGAATAAACTAATTATACAAAACGACACAAATATCTATTCACGAACAGCAGGCCCACCGTATCGCCTGATTTTGAATTCAGCACCAATCTCATCAGCTATCTCACGGCATTTTTCAATATCCACCGGCGACAGGTCAAGCACAGTGAACCTTAACTTGATCTTAGCATTTACCACATCTCTGGCAAAATCCATCACTGACTGGTAAGCATTCTTGTACAGCCTTGGCCGCACCAGCTCATTATAAGTTTTTTCATCATGGGTGTTCAGGCTGATAGATATTTCATCGACACCTGCCTTTTTAAGTTCATGTGCCACTTCACGATTGGAATATTGAAGCCTGGCATGGCCAATGGTATCGATTCGTACCTTCACACCCCTTGCCTTCAACCATTTTGTTATCTCCAGCACATCATCCAATCTGGACAACGGTTCTCCAAGACCTGTAAACACCACTTCATTAAATGTTGAAAGATCGAACAAACCCAGATTTGCGATCACTTCTTTAACATCAGGTTCGCTGGATAATATCAGATTATAGCCATACACCCCAGTTCCATAGTTCTTTATACAAAAGATACAGTTGCAAGTACATCTATTGGTAATATTCAGGTACAGATTCCCATGTGCCGGATAAACAATTGTGTTAGAGCTTTGTTCGTTCATTTGTGTCACTTTTTTTCTTAGTGCACTCCTATTGATAGTATGGTTGCAAACAGTATTAAGGTTATTACCTTACACCAGCATTGAAACTGGTAAGCAGCTTCTTAACTGGTTCGGGCAGACGGCCGCGCTGCAGTGCCTTCATCTGCTCGGGATTTATCATTTTCATGGCAGTGCTCATCATTGGGTCTGACCTCATAAGCCCGTCCATTAATTTCTTGACATAAACCGAGGTCTTGATCTCAAGCCCCATCTGCTTACGCCATCTGGTATCATACTCACTAAGCTGGCATTTGCCTGATACTGCATCTGCTGCCGTTTCACCTGCTATCTTACCCCCCACCATGGCAGTGGGTATACCGCCACCATTGGTAGCTATCAGGTGTCCGGCTGCATCCCCGCAGATCATGATATTTCCTGCCACAGTACTGGGCGGCGCACCTCCCACTGGCACGATACCACTGATCACCGCGGTGATGTTAGCATCTTTCAGCATTGGCGCAGCCCTAGGATGCTCGTACATGAACCGGTGCAGGTAATTCTGGACCGAAACACCGGGCTCGCACAGGGGGCGCCTGATACCCACCCCGATATTGGCTGTATCCCCGCCCTGGCTGATTATCCAGCCGTAGCCGCCGGGTGCATAGTCCCTGCCAAAGTACATCTCTACCGCGTCATGGTCAATATCCACTCCCACAATTTCGTATTCCAGTGCCGTAGCCCGGCCCATTTCATCTTTGCGGTCGATCAGTCCTGCTGTCTTAGCAACCACTGATGTGGGGCCGTCTGCCCCTATTATTACAGTAGCTTTGATATTATATTCCCCTAATACACCGCGCAAGGCCACGGTATCACCTTCAATGGAGTCTGCTCTGGTACTTACCATCAGGTCTGCCCCTGCTTTTACAGCGAGTCTGGCCAGATGCTTATCAAATCTGCTCCTGTCCAAAGCATCTGCTTCCACACCGAACTCCTTGGGATCCAGATTTGGGGAGAAGAACCGATGGATGTGAGTGGATGTGTGTATACTGCTGGTAGGGATTTTCTCCAATGTGGACGGCAGTTCAGCACTGGGTAAGAGCTCTTGCAGTTCTTCATAATGGGGCAGGAATCCGCCGCACTGGATAGGTGATCCCAGGTCTTTTTTCTTGTCAATGAGCAGCACACTTGCGCCGTTCTCTGCTGCATATTTGGCAGCAGTTGAACCGGCAGGTCCTGCCCCGATCACGATAACGTCATAGGATTCTTCAGGTGTCATAATTGCATCTCATAATGGTTGATTACAGGATATATGGACAAAATAGACTTAAAATAGACTATATTGTACTAAAATTCAATGTTAATCCAACAATGCATCCATAAACCGTTCTTTAATTTTGATCGGAGTCAATGGGATTTCTTCCACAGCCTCATTGACAGGTCTGACCACTGTTTCTATCAATACCGGACCTGGCATATCCTTGAATTTTTTATAAGCAGCCAGCAATTCGGCTTCATTGTGGGCCTTTATTGTATACTGTATACCATGACCCCTGGCCAGGACTTCCAGGTCATTGCACCCGCAGGCAAGTGTCTCCTGATTACCTGTGGAACCGTATGCTCCGTTATTGACGGCAATTATGGTAAGATTCGTAGGCCACTGGGCTGTAATTTGTGTAAGAGCATTAGGATTCATTAGCAGGCTGCCGTCCCCGTCGATCACTACCACATGTTTGTCCTGCGTCATTGAAAGGCCAAGCCCGATAGCAGATACAAGACCCATTGAGCCTAGCATATAGAAATTCAATGGCCTGTCCCTTATATGGAACAGTTCCTTGCTTGGAATTCCCAGATTGGAAACTATGATCTCACCATCAATAACATACATCAGGGATTTGATAGCCTGATATCTGGTAATAGTCGGAATGCTGATCTGGGATTTTATCTCAATATTGCAGGCCCTTGATACCATTTCCTTTGGTGCAGGGGGAAGGGGACATTCTGATCCTTCCCAAACCGAAGGCAGTATCAGGGCCACA